>PMJA01000028.1 GCA_003158415.1 Methylobacter sp. | reverse complement strand
GGATGCGTGATTTGTCGGACGACTAATGCCAGATTAGTCCAACGCATCGTCTGCGATGCCGAGTACAATCTTTCGGCTTTTGGCAATCTTGATATTTACCATATAAAAAATAGGTTAAAATACATTTATTTTTAACCTTCGGCAAGAGCGTTGAAGAAATTCGGGTATGGGACGAATCGGGTGCTTAATGATTGAAGTACAAACTTTTAACAGTGTGTGGGATGCGATTGCCGACACCCCGGAACAGGCCGCCAATCTTCAAGCGCGGGCCGAGTTGATGCGGCAAATCACACTCATCATTCAAGCTAACGAGTGGAAACAAGTCGATGCGGCTATTCATTGTGGCGTTACCCAGCCGCGTATTAACCACCTGTTGCGTGGACGGGTGTCGCGGTTTTCCTTGGACGCCCTGGTGAATATAGCGGCGGCCCTAGGAGGCTGTCCGAGAATGTCGGCGAAAAGTTAAGTAGCCCGAATTATTTTCCTGGCAATTTTCATGACACAACAGCTAGCTGCCCTATAAAGATTACTATATTTAATATAAACAGTTAGTTATGGTAAAATAGAGGTAAATAACGTTACTTAATCATGCTATGTCAATTCCTTTCAAATCAAGCCCGGTTGAATTTAATCAACACCTGCTGTTTCCCACCAATATTTTTGATTTACTCCCAAAAGATCATGAATGCTATCTTTATGCGGATCTGTTTCAACAGATTGATACGCGCAGTCTGGAAAACCTTTATAGCGTAAAAGGTCAGAATGCCTATCACCCCAAGCTCATCGTTTCGATTCTAATCTACGCATACAGCCGTGGCGTTTTCAGCTCCCGACAAATCGAAAAACGCTGTAATGAAGATTTATCCTTCATGTTCATTGCGCAAATGAATTGCCCTAATTTCCGAGTGCTCAGCGATTTTAGAAAAGACCAAGGCGACTTTTTTCAGGATTGTTTTAAGCAAACCGTTAAACTGGCACTGGAGTTGAAGCTGGCTTCATTAGGCCATATCAGTCTGGACGGTTCGAAGTTCAAGGCGAACAGCTCCAAACACAAGGCCATGAGTTACGGGCATTTAAAAGAAAAGGAACAGGCATTGTGTACTGAAATCGATGCCTTGATTGAACAAGCCCAGCGTTGCGATAGCGAAGAAGACCAGGCCTACAAAGAAAAAACCGGCTATGAACTCCCCGAAGACTTGAGATTTAAACAAGATAGACTGGCTAAAATCAAAGCGGCCAAGCAATCCCTTGAGCAACGCGAGGAACAGATCAATCCTGGTAAGGTTATCGAAGACAAAAAGCAGATTAGCTTTGCCGATACCGAGGCCCGCATCATGGGCAAGAAAGGCAGCTTCGACTACGCCTACAATGCCCAGATCAGCGTCGATGCCGATCTGCAAATTATTGTCGGCCTGCACATCAGTCAAAACGCCAACGACAAACAAGAACTCGAACCGGCGCTAAAAGCGTTGCAGGACACGACCGGGCAACTGCCGGATCAACTGAGCGCCGACAATGGATACTTTTCAGGAGATAATCTACAGGCGCTGGAGCAAAGCGGCACCGATGCTTATATTGCCACCGATAAAGGCGAAAAGACCCACAAAATACCTTTGGATGGCTCGGATCGCAAACTGGTCAAAGCCGACTTCGACTATCACGAAGCCGATAACACTTTTACCTGTCCTGAAGGCCAGATTTTAACAATGAAACGCGAAAGCCAAGACGGCAACCGAGTGTATCAAGGCTCATCGCAGGTCTGTGCCGATTGCCCGCTGCAAAGTCGCTGCTGCCAATCAGCCAGGTAGGTCGGGCACATGCTTTTCGTGCCCGACATTTTCACGTTGGAACGCATGAATGGCATTGAGGAAATCTCGCAATATTTTGATTTTGACCGTTGAATGTTGGGCAACGAAAAGATGTTGCCCAACCTACATGACTTTATAACACAAAACCGTTGCACAAAGGGTAAGATTTGCGACAGTTTTTAGCGTCATTAAAAACAAGGGGTTGTGTGTCGCAAATGTCAGTAGCAAAATGAAACGCGTTTATGGAATAACTCCGCCAGCCAACACTTCGATCATCCCTGATTTCGCTTCATCCAGACTAACTCGCTAAAAACCAAATGCTCTCCAAGCGGCATAAATCAAAAACACACCCAATAAGAACGCAAAAAAAGACCAAATACGAAGAATCCCCGCACTCTGCCCACACCACCAAAATACAATCTTATGAAAGCGCTCTAGCCCCAGCAGAAGCAGGGCAAAACCCGCAGCTAGGGTAAATAAACCTAAGATGCGGAGAAACTCCGGCCATTGAGTGGTTGGGGCAATGTAGATTAAGGCAATACCGAAAAGGATGCGGAAGGCGGCGGCAACATAGAGGCCACGTAAGTTATCGAACCATAAAACGAAATTGACCAAACGTTTGGGAGAGAGCATCCCAAACGCGCCAAATCCTAATATAATGAGACTGACACCTAAAATAAAGAAGGTCATAATTTCACCGCTTATTGTGGCTTGTGGATGTACAGCGATGATACACAGTGTGGGAGTGTCCTGCTCACTTTTTGCATAAAAACCGGCTAACCCCCATGACTCAACTAATAATTGCCAGCAGCCATTTCCAGTAACCGTTCTACACCAACGGGCTCTTCCTTAAGCAGTGGTACGACCGCATAACGTTGAGCATGGGTCGTGGCGACGGCATTGATCTCGCGCAGTTCGTTGGCGGCGCGTTGTCGTAGCAAGGGTGATTTGGAAGTCGTAGCGGCAACACTCGTATTGATGATCCAGGCCCAGGGTTCGATGCCTGCACGTCGCAAGTCGGCTTGCAGGCTTGCGGCCTCCAGTACCGGCGTGGTTTCGGCCAGTGTGACAATCAGCACCTTGGTCTGTTTAATGTCCTGCAATTGCATCATCGGCGTGGTGTAGTTCAGGCCGGAGCTGCCCATTTGACGCGACACTTCACGGTGATAAGCGCCGGTCGCATCTAGCAGCAACAATGTGTGTCCGGTAGGTGCGGTATCCATCACCACGAACTTCTTACCCGCCTCTCGGATAATGCGGGAAAATGCCTGGAATACGGCGATTTCCTCAGTACAGGGCGAGCGCAGGTCTTCTTCCAGCAGCGCACGGCCTTGCGCGTCGAGCTTTGCGCCTTTTGTTTTTAAAACATGTTCACGATAATGCTCGGTTTCGACGACTGGGTCGATGCGGCTTACGGTCAGGTTGTCGAGAGGGCCACTCAGCGTTTCGGTCAAGTGTGCAGCCGGGTCGGATGTCGTGAGATGCACTGGCAGGCCGCGATGCGCCAGTTCGACGGCGACCGCAGCTGCCAATGTGGTTTTGCCTACGCCGCCTTTGCCCATTAGCATCACTAGGCCATGACCGTCTTTGGCAATGTCATCGACCAGTTCGGAAAGACTGGGTTCGTTGAGTTCAATGGGGGAATCTACTCTGATCAGCCCTTGCACGGGTGCATCGACCAGCAGTTGGCGCAGGGCATCCAGTCCAACCAGATTGAATGGTTTCAGCATGACCTCATCACAGGGCAAGGTTTTTAGGACTTCAGGCATCACATTCAGCGCTGTTTGCTCGCGTTCGTGAATAGCAGCGACCAAGGGGTCATTATCTTTCTCAGTGCGAGGCAGGATACCGTTGATGACCAGATACTGATTCTGAAAGCCAACCGCAGCCAGTTCTTCATGCGTGCGGGCGACTTCGCGCAAGGTGGCTTGCTGGGCACGGGCCACTAAAATCAGCCGGGTACTGGTCTTATTGGCTAACGCCTCCACTGCCGCCTTGTATTGTTCCCGCTGCTTTTCCAGACCGGCCAGTGGGCCAAGACAGGACGCATCACCTTTGCCTTCTTCAAGAAAGCCGCTCCAGGCACCGGGCAGTTGCAACAGGCGAATAGTATGGCCGGTGGGTGCCGTATCGAAAATGATGTGATCGTAGTCGCTGGTCAGCGACTTATCGGTTAATAGCGCGGTGAATTCGTCAAACGCCGCGATCTCAGTGGTGCAGGCACCGGACAGTTGTTCTTCGATGCTTTTCACCACTGTTTCCGGCAATATCCCACGCACCGGGCCGACGATACGATCACGATAGGCTTGGGCGGCGGCTTGCGGGTCGATCTCCAGCGCCGCAAGACCCCGCACAGCAGGAATATCGGTAATATGGTTGCCGATGCTGATGCCAAATACTTGGCCGACGTTAGAGGCCGGATCGGTGCTGACCAGCAGCACCCGCTGCCCGGCATCCGCCAACTGTATCGCCGTGGCGCAGGCAATCGAGGTCTTGCCGACGCCGCCCTTGCCGGTAAAAAACAGGAAGCGCGGCGGCTGGTCGAGAAATTTTATGTCAGGCATGGCGATTTTTCCAAAATGTGTTTAGCAACATTTACTGCCGCTACAGCAACTAGATTCCGGCTTTTCTTCCGCTTGGACAATCCCGGCCCAACGTGCCAATTCAGCCCGATTCGGATAACGTCCTGCCAATGCCACTTCACCATCAACCAGAATCAACGGCAGCGCTTCCGCACCGGAGCGCTCCAGAAACCCCTTCACGACCGGGGTTTCGGCAAAAGCCAGTGGTTCCTGGGCCAGGTTGAAGCGCTCGATCTTCGCGCCGTTTTGCTTGGCCCAATCGACATCGGCAGAAAAGCCGACCAATTGTTGATCGACGTCCACGCCGCAGACGCCGGTGCTGCAACACAAGGCGGGGTCAAATACTTGAATGGGGGACATGAGGGTTCTCCTTTAAAGTTTAGGGTAACAACGTGCTGATACGATCCAGTTCCGCTTTCAAGCGTTTGTGATCGTTCTGCAATTCGTTGAGCGGTAGCGCCAGAAATTGTTCAATGCGATGACGGAGGATGCGATAGGTGGTCATGAAGGCGGCGTCGATTTCGGCATCGGTGCCGGTGACGTGGGCCGGGTCTTCGACACCCCAATGACTGCGCAGCACAGGGCCGAGATAAGCCGGGCAAATTTCGTTGGCGGCGTTGCCGCAGACGCTCAGCACAATATCGGGTGTGACTGGCAGGTCGTTCCAGGATTTGCTGTAATAGCCTTCCGTCGAGATGCCTTCACGCGCGAGCAACGCCAGCGAACGTGGATGCACCTGGCCTGTCGGTTTGCTGCCCGCACTCATCGCCCGCCAACCAGCTGGGGCAAGGTGATTGAAAGTGGCTTCGCCGAGGATGGAACGGCAGGAATTACCCGTACAAAGAAAAAGTACATTCATAAATAGGAGTCCATTTGATCAGAGGGTGAAGGATTCACTTCAGTGTCACAACAGGCCGATGTTGAATCGCTCTCAAAGCAATGCTCAGGATGGCCCGCACAACATTCAGCGGTTAGATAAACAATTAGTTCCTGCATGATGGCCAGATTAGCGCGATAACGCTGATAGCGGCCTTCCTGTTCAACGCTTACCAAGTCGGCATGGGTCAGTGCTTTGAGATGAAAGGACAGATTGGTGGATGGTAGAGCCAGCAGCTCCGCAATTTGCCCGGCGACGAGGCCGTTGGGGGCAGTTTTAACCAGCAGCCGGTAAACATCCAGCCGGACACCGGATGCCAGTGATTCAAATATCGTTGTTGCAAGTTTCTTTTCCATAGATCAACTATACAACAACTATTGAAATATAGAAATAGAAAATACGATTAATCTGGGTTTTTTTCTGCGTTTTGACATAACATAGAAGCTCATTCGTATGCCCAGCAGGAGAGTTTTTGCCTTGACTACAGAACGTTCCGTTTCATCAGAACACTCGCTGTTCGCTGCTTTTTTCGATATTTTCCGAGTTTTTCTGAAACTCGGTCTGACATCTTTTGGCGGGCCGATTGCTCATCTTGGCTATTTTCAAAATGAATTTGTCGTTCGCCGCAAGTGGCTGGATGAGCAGTCATTTGCCGATCTTGTCGCTCTTTGCCAGTTTCTGCCCGGCCCAGCCAGTAGTCAGGTCGGTTTTGCCTTGGGCATTTTACGCGGCGGTTTATTGGGTGGATGTGCGGCTTGGCTTGGCTTTACGTTGCCGTCAGTCTTGGTGCTTATCGTCTTTGCATATTTTTCTGGGTCCATTGAAGGGACAATTGGCACTGGCATTCTTCACGGCCTCAAGATTGTGGCCGTTGCCGTGGTCGCGCAGGCCGTATGGGGCATGGCAAAAAACCTATGCCCTGACCGGCAAAGGGCAACCATTGCTTTGGGTGCTCTGCTTATCGTGATTGCGGTATCGGGGTCAATAGGACAAATTGCGGCGATTGTTTTAGGTGTGTTTGCAGGTCTGGTTTTTTGCCGGTCTGAACACTCCGTAATTGTGGGTCGTCTTTCATTTCCGCTGTCGCAGCGAACAGGCATTCTTGCTTGTAGTGTGTTTTTTATATTACTCGCTGGATTACCCGTTTTTGCCGCATTTTTTCATAACCATGTACTTGATGTCATAAGTGCTTTCTATCGCTCAGGGGCTTTGGTGTTTGGTGGCGGACATGTCGTTTTGCCACTGTTGCAGGTAGAAGTCGTTCAAACTGGATGGGTAGATAACAATACATTTCTTACTGGATACGGCGCGGCACAGGCAGTTCCTGGCCCCCTGTTTACCTTCGCGGCTTATCTTGGTGTCGTGATGAAGGCGCCGCCAAACGGCTTGGTTGGTGCAATGATCTGTCTTGTCGTCCTATTTCTACCGGGTCTTCTGCTTCTTGTTGGCATGTTACCGTTTTGGGATAATTTCAGGCGGCTGGAAACCGCACAGGCAGTCATGCGCGGGGTGAATGCCGCCGTTGTAGGCCTGCTTGGTGCGGCACTTTATACGCCCCTTTGGACAAGCACAATTATTCGGGCCAGCGATTTTGGCCTTGCCTTGGCTGGGTTTGTTTTTTTGACGGTCTGGAAGGTTCCGCCGTGGCTTATCGTAATCGTTTCTGCCGGTGGTGGTGCTCTGCTGGCAATGGTTTGAACCAATCTGCCTCTGGAATTGCTAACAACGTGATTGCCATTAGCGACAATAACACTGAAAGAGAATAATTCAAGCTCTAACTCCGATTAGGTATTTGTACTATGGTTAAAATTCTTGCAGGCCAAATTAGTAACCTGAAAATCTGTATGAGAAGCTTGTTTTTCGCGTTATTTACGATTTTTTCATTACAGAATGTGTTTGCTGAACCCAAGCTGCTGTTGGGCGAGTTCAGCCGCAACCGCCTCGACGGTTGGGAGCATAACAGTTTTAAAGGCGAAACCGGATATCAGTTGCAAACCCTGGATGGTGTCGTAGTGTTAAAAGCCGACAGCCATGCGGCCGGTTCGGGTCTATTCAAGGAGCAGCACATTGATCTTGAAAAAACACCGGTACTGAATTGGTCGTGGCGAGTTGCCAACCGTTTGAATGGGTTGAATGAACAAAGCAAGTCCGGTGACGATTACGCCGCCCGCATTTATGTGGTGGTCAAAGGTGGTTTGGCGTTTTGGCAGACCAAGGCGATTAATTATGTCTGGGCCAGCAATACGGTAAAAGATACTGTCTGGCCTAATGCTTTTGTCGGCGATCATGCGATGATGCTGGCTTTACGTGGCCCAGAAGCAACGCTGAATATCTGGTATAACGAAAAGCGCAATGTTGAGGTCGATTTGAAAAAGCTGTTTGGCGAAGATTTGCGCACTATCGATGCCGTGGCGCTGATGACCGATACAGATAATAGTGGCGGACAGGTTACTGCCTTTTACGGCGATATTTGGTTTTCCAAGGATTAACTGTACCCACTTAGGTGGCATCCAGTTTGTAGCCGAATCCTCGCACAGTCTTGAGCAGCTTTAGATCGTAATCGTCATCGATTTTTCGTCTCAACTGGCGAATATAGACATCCACCACATTGGTCAATGGATCGGCGCTGTAGCCCCATACTTGCTCCAGTATCCGGGTTCGGCTCAATACCTTGCCGGGCATCCGCATAAAGCATTCCAGTAAGGCGAATTCCTTCGGCGTCAGGTCGATTAGGGTTGCTCCTCGTTTTACTTCATGGATTTCCACATTCAATATGAGGTCAGCTATCCGAAATTCTTTGATTTCCGGTTTAATTTCGCCGCCACGACGGCGCATCAGCGCCTCGATCCGGGCCAGCAGTTCCTCGAAAGCGAAAGGCTTTGTCATATAGTCATCGGCGCCCGAGCGTAAGCCGGTCACCTTGTCCTGCACGGCATCCCTGGCCGTCAACATGAGAATAGGAGTGCCGACGCCAGCGTTGCGTAAGCGCTCGCAAACCTGTCGGCCATTGAGGTCGGGTAAGCCCAGATCCAGAATGATAGCCTGAAACTGACCGCCGGTACCCAGCGCTATGGCTTCCAATCCGTTTCGGGCAACTTCTACGACATAGCCCTCGGCTTTCAGTCCTCGCTGAACAAAATCGACAATCCGCTGATCGTCTTCTACTAGCAAAACGCGCATATAGGCGATATTCATTGAAATAGTGTGTGTAAGTTATGGCTCATTTACTTAATCCTCCGGTTATGGCGAAATTAACGGCAGCGTAACCGTGAACGTAGAGCCTGAGTTTTCAGTGCTGGTTACCGTGATGTGTCCGCCGTGCGCCTTCAGGATCGACTTGGTCATTGGTAAGCCTAGTCCCGTGCCATCATCGCGAGAAATTTGAGCATTCTGGCTGCGAAAGTGGCGGTCGAAAATACGCTCCAAGTCTTGGGCGGGTATGCCTATGCCTTGATCGGTAAGGCTGACGATAGCCTCGTTTTCTTCTACCCGTAAGGCGACCGCGATGTGTCCTCCGGGGTTCGAATATCGGCAGGCATTATCGCCGAGAATGAACAGTAATTGTCGAAGCCGCTGTTTGTCGCCGCGCACCCATACGGGTTCGACTGACGCATTCAAGGAAACCGAAATTGAGTTTTCCTCGGCCATCACTTGAAAATCCTCGACGGCGCCTACCACCAGTTCGGATAGGTTCACGTTATCCCATTCAAATTGAAGATTGGCGGTTTCGGTACGGGCTATAAACAATAGATCGTTGACGTATTTCCCCAATTGCATGGCGAGTTCGACGATACGTTGTAACGCGTCTTTATACTCCCCGGCATCGCGATCCTTGCCTCGCAAAGTCACCTCCGCCTCGCCACGGATGATGGTAATCGGGGTGCGTAACTCATGGCTGATGTCGGCTAAAAACTCCAGTCGGGCCGTGTCCATGCGTTTTAATTCTTCGTTTAAGCGATTAAGCTCGAAAGTCCGTTCGGCCACTCTTTTTTCCAGAACGGCGCGTCCCTCGCGCAGTTTATTTTGCTGTAGCTCCAGTTCCTGCGCCATTTGATTGAAATGGCTGGCGAGATAGGTGAATTCATCGCGGGTATTGAGAGCAATGCGATAATCCAAATGACCGGAGGCTATTTCGTTAGTGCCTTTCATTAATGCTTCGATAGGTTTCCTAACGCCGCGCAGCAGCAATACCCCGGACACGAGGCTAAACAGCGCCGCAGCGATGGCCGCCAGGATAGCGATCGAACGCGACTGAGCAATCAAACCTTCCATGTCTTGCTTGGCTTTTGCAGCCTTTTCTCGTTCAGCGTTGATAGCGGCATCAATCAACGGCTGGAATTTTGCATCAATTTCTTCTTCCGAGAATTTTAATAGCGCTTGTACCGCCAGTTCACGTTTGCCTTGCTGACGCAGTCGCTCGATTTCGTCGAACCGATATTCGCCGGCCTCCAGGAAAGCGGTAAAATGGGCAACCCTTTCCAGTTCGGCGGGTTTATCCTGCCCATCTTCGGTACGCCGCCCGGCGACCGGTGTTTTTACCGCGCTGTTTCTAAGATCTTGCATGGCTACATCGAGCCGGTGTTTAGAGGCTTCCACGCCATCTTTTGCGGTCGGGCTATCCGTTATCAGACTATCCAACCGCTGCTTGAAGTGGCGATAGGCTTCATGGGATAAGCGTTCATAATGATCGAAAGCTTCATACGCCGATTGGCTGCGCTGAAAATGCTTGGCGACTTGATTTGAACCCCAATACAGTGCGATTCCTAAAAATAAGACAAAACTGAACGAAACAACGATGGCAACCGCCAAACGGAAACGAAAACAAAACATACGATCTAGTTTACGTCGCCGCTTTCATCCAGGTGTTTTTCCATGGATCTGATCGCTTCCAACTTTTCTCGCAGTAGGTGAGTTTCATTTTTCTTGGATCCCGTCGCCTCTTTCGTCCCGGTTGCATCTTTAGATTCCAGCACGGATTGGACTGTTTTTTGTTTGCGCTCCAGGGAACTGATCTTTTTCGATAGAGTCTGCAACCGTTGTAAGGCTTCCGTATCAATGGCGACCAGTTCTTGCATCCGACTATCCGGCATAGTTCCGGGCGGGATAGAACGTATTCCGTCTAGGATTTTGGGAATATCACCACAGGTATCGGACAGTAAGCGGCCTATCATCAGGTGTAGCTGAACTCCCGTTTCGGGAGAATTTTTTTGGCGCTTCAGTAATGNNAGCAGTTCATCAAAGTCTGACTGCGTGTATGGATCGTTATAATGATTTGAATCTGCGTCCCCGCCGGTTGTCAGCTGAGCACATCCGACCAGCAGCAACAGGCTTAGCGGCCAGCTTATGTTTCGTATAATCGGTAATATTGGTGCCCTGTTCATTAGGCCTCTCCGGTTAGCGGTATTTGCACGCGGATGCGAGCGCCCGGTTGATCTTGTCTTGAGTCAATAATATCGGCTGTACCCTGGTGGTTGGCGACATATTCTCTAACTATCGCCAGTCCCAATCCGGGGCCTGCTACACCGTCGTCGGATAGCGCGGCCTTGCCACGAAAAAAGGGTTCGAACACATGGTTACGCTCATTGGGATCAATGCCCGGCCCCTCATCTTCGACTTCCAGTTCCATCTGCGCGCTTGACTGGCGAAGCATAATGCGTATTTCGCCGCCTGCGGGCGAGTATTTCACGGCATTCGACAGCAACTGCTCGATAATTCCACGTAATTGTTCGTGGATGCCGGAAAGCTCGACCGGCCTAACCAGCTTTTTCAAACTAATCGATTTGGTCTGTAAAAGGGGTTGAAAATCATCAATGACCGACTCCAGCAAGTATTGCATATTGACGGTTTCCTTGCGGTTCATTTTCGGTTTTGAGTTGATCTGACTATAACGCACCAATTCTTCGGACACGGTTTTCAGCTGGTCAATATTGTTGCAGAGCAGCCGTGCTATGTCCTGTCGCGCACTGTTCGGATCCTCATACCTGTCGCTTGCAAGCTGCTTTGCGCCTACACGGATACTCTCCAGCGGCAGCTCAATCTCGCGAGCCACATTGTGCATGAACTGCTGTTTAGAAAGCTCCAGTTCCATTAAATGGGTACGCAGCCATTCCAGGCGACTGCCCAAATAACGCAGATCCGAAGGGCCGGTAACAACTATAGGTTCTTCGAGTTCGCTAGAACCCAGTCGGCGGATAGCGGTATCCAGTTGCCGCATTGAACGGGAAAGCACGACCAGCAGCATTGCGATGAAGATAAACGAGATAAACAGCAAGACTGCGCCCTTAATTAACAGCCCGTGTTCAAGGGATAAGGATTGCAGGCGTAATTCGTTGAACTCATGGTCAACGTGGCTCTCGAATATCCGCGAAAGACTATAAGAAGACTCACGTAATCCCTGGAATGCCTCATCGACCGGTAATTTAAGATTATTCTCCTTCGCCGAGCTAATGATCTGCTGATAGATCAGATTTTCCTTTTCCGATAATTCGTTGACCAATAGCGCGATTTTATTATCCAGTCGTAGTTTTAGTAACTCGCTTAAAGCTTGTTTGAATGATGCCCGCGTATTTTCGTATGATTGTTGTTCATAAGGCTGACGCAAGGCAGGATCGGACAGCAGAACGAATAGTGTGGCTTTTCGCTCAATATCGGCAGTTTTTTGCAAAACCAGACGTATCGCCTTAGTCTGCTCGAAAACTTGATAATTGATGGTTCTGCCCAAAGCCGAGGTTTCGCGCATGCCAAAAGCAGCGTACATGACGGCTAAAAAAAGCGGAATAACGGCAATCACAAAGCCCAGAACGATAAGTGATTTTAACGATAAAATATTTTTGAATTTCATCCTGCGATAAAAATACATGTCGTCGGCGCAATGTTGGCTGGTTTGACTGGAAAGCCGCTATTATACACACAAACGTTTCATCACCCACCCAAGTCGTAAGTGTCCATAGTCACTATTTATACCTTATGAAGCCATTGAGTCTATTATTTCTTACGGTACAAACGGCGTTGTTTGTACTGGTCGTAATGTCAGTTGCCAATGCCGACGGACTCGCAAAATTGCCGATACACGGAACGGTCGGGATGCCTGCGTTGCTGCTGCAATTGGAGACGCCGCTGGGCGACTGGATGAATGCCCAAGAGGCCGAAGATAGGAATCATTTTTTGGCGCTGACCAAGATTGCATCTGCTGCAAATCGTCGCCTGCTGGTGCTCGACGGCAAAGTCGGCACGATGCCCGCACCGGTTGCTATTGTAACGGATGCGTCTAGGCCGCTTAAGAACAGTGTACCGGCGGCTTGGCTGGTGGGCGGTTTGCAGGACGGTTTGTCGGGCGTTTCGGTTTTCGGGCTGGATAACGAAACCGTGTTGCGTCCGAATCCTGGTCAACCCTACCTTAGCCTGCAAATAATGGGCGGTGAAATGCGATCCTGGCGTGTTGCGACGACGGAAATCAGCGGCATTGCAGACATTGAGGCCAGCACTCAACATGCTTATGGCTGGTCGCGAGGCACCGGCTATGCGCAGCTTTACCTGCACGCAGACCAGTCCACGCAGGCGCTGTTGCATCTTAAACAATCCGGTATCAGAACCGTAGTTTGGCTGGATGGACAGCCTATGAACCTGGCCGCTGACCCGAATCCTCCTGCCGGATTTTCGTCCCCCGGCGAGCCCCTAAAAAAACTGCTGCAGGGGCTGACGACCGAAGGACTGTCTGTAACCGCGTTATCCGAGCGTCCCGAAGCGCCGCAGCTTACCGCTCTGAATTTGACGCAAGGCTGGCACAGTCTGCTGGTTAAATTGGTCATGCAGCATGATAAAAATCAGCGGTTTTACTTTTCCGGTTTATTCACCGATACAACCGGCAAACCGCTGGAATCGCTGCAGACCCAGCTGACCGATCCTACGGCCGATCTTGCGCTTAACAAGGTTGCCGCGAGGCTGCGTCCGCTGGTCTTCGTAGATGCACCGGCTAATCTGCCGCATCCGGGCGACTCGCTGAAGCTGCGGGTGGATATGCGTTGGCATGCCATTTTGGAGGAAACCAGCTTACCGGAACCGTTACCGCGTTTTCAAGCAAAACTGCGTCTGCGTTTGGTCGATTACAGTGGTAACGAGGTCGCGGTGCAGGAAATAACGGATTTATTCCCCGGCGTAGTCGAGGTAAATTTTAACAAGATTAACGAGTCCGGCTATTACGCAGTCTATCCGTCCTTGTATACGCTCAAAGGTCAGTTGATTATGAACTATCCCGCCGATGGTTTCTCGGTCGTGCGGGGCGTCGCCGAGCAAAAGCAGAGGTTGGATAAGAAAAAACTCTGGAACAACGACTATTACGCGTTAGCCGACGGCGATAACAGCTTTATGCAGGCGGACGGTTATTTTTCCTGGCTGGAACGGATGGGGATATATAAAAGCTACGGCAGTTATCCCGGCTTCGATCCCCTGTATCGGGCCAAGTGGGAACGTGCAAAACAACTGGGCTTGGTTTTATTCGCCGACTCTTCGGGCGATAGCAACTGGCTTAATGATAATCCTAAAAACGGTCAAGATTTTATCGCCGCCGTAGCGCCGTTTACCCGCTATTTTAAATCGACCAACGAGATCGACATACGCAGCGAGGCGCAGTGGCAAAAGTTGCGCGAGCCCGCGCATTGGGTGCAACGCGCCCAATGGGAATATGAGCAGGCACACAAGCAGCGCAACGATGCACATTACGTCGGCGGCAGTCTGGTGCGGCCTGGCGACAAGGATGGGGCAGGGCAGTGGTTCAAGCAGGTGTTGCAGTTAGGTCTGGATAAATATCAGGATGCCTGGGACATTCACGCCTATCCCCAACAAGCACCGCGTTTCGGCGGCCCTATCGGCAATGGAGAACGCGAGGATGAGCGCGGTGTGCTGGCCGTTTACGCTAGTTTGGGCAGGAAGAACAACTTGCCTTTCTGGCTGGGCGAGACGGGTGCCAAGGCTATGCATGGCTTGACCGGTCGCCGCTGGCAGGCGGAGCAGGTCGCTAAAACAATCGCCTGGGTCAACAGCCGCAGCGACTATCTGGGATTGGCTTTTTGTATAGCTCACGAATACGATTTGGCTTATGGCAGGATCTGGGACTACTCAATGGGCCACAAGCCTGGCGAAGCGTCACTCTATACTGCAAGCGCCTTGATCGATGGTTTGCCGTATAAAGCTTACGACGCGAAGGACTCCAACATTCAGGCGGCTTACTTCGGCGGTACCTTGATGATTTGGCGCACCGATGAGGCAGTCGGCAATTGGCGGATGCAACTTGATCCCGGCAAATCTTGGGTGCTGGTCGATGTTGTAGGACGCCTTCAGGAACTAAAGGTTGACGCATCAGGCGTGGCGGAGTTCCCCATCTCCGCTAGCCCTGTTTATGTGCTTGCGCGTTCAGACTATGAGCGGTTGACCCGATATTGAAGCTGACCATTTTGTTCACGCGAGGCGATTCAGCTTCGCGCGAACCTTGCTGAAATTATCCCACTCTTCATCTAATCTTAATCAAACCTCCAGGTTTGCTTTCATCTTGCCTCTGTATTCTTTACCCCATCGTAGCGATTAGTGCATAACACCGGTCGCGATGACTTTGGGGATAAACAGTTTTCACTGTTTGTCATTGATCATAGACAGAATAGGGGTTTAGTGGATGCCACTCGGTTTAGGTAATATCTTCAATGGGCTCTTCAAGCAATACGGACACACGGTGATTCTGTTGCTGCGGTTTATCGATATAGCCATGCTAATCGGTGCCGCTTGGGTTTCCAACTATTTCTGGCTACGTCAGTTCTTCATCAATCAGGATTACCGGATTGTGATCGCCCTGGGTATTTTGGCGACCATTATCTTTTTTGAAATCGGCCAGGTTTATCGTCCCTGGCGCAATGACGCCATGCGCGGTGAAGTTGCGCGTATCGTCAGAGCTTGGGTTTCCGCCATCGTCTCGGTTATTTTCATAGTCGCCTTGATTCGTTTGCATTTTTGGTTTGGCTCCAGTTATCGCTGGATAGTCACTTGGTGGGTATTGGGCTTGTTATTCATGCTTACCGCTCGCAGGCTACTTGCCCATTCATTGCATTGGTTACGTGCTCACGGCTGGTCACAAGGCCGGATCATCATGGTCGGCTTGAATCAGATGGCGATTGCAGTCAGTCGACAATTGAATCATTCATCCTGGGCGGGTCTGCACGTCATCGGTTATGTGGACGATGCGTCGGTAGCGTCTGTTTCGGAGAGCGATTTTTTATTGCCGCGACTTGGAAAACTGGAAGATCTTGCGGCCATAGTCACCCGTGACGCCATTGATGAGGTGTGGATCGCATTTCCCGGCGAATCGCTGGCGGAACGTGCGCAACATGAACTGCGGCATTTGCCGGTGAGTATCCGGCTGGTTATCGACTGTTTTGCTTTCAAACAGAGCAAGTTCCTGAGTCTGAATACGGTGGCCGGTATTCCAACATTGGATGTTTCAGTTTCTCCGCTGCACGGCGTCAACCGCTATATCAAGGAGATCGAAGATAGATTGTTTGCATTTATCCTGTTGCTGCTGATCAGTCCGTTGCTGTTGTTTATCGCCCTCGGCGTCAAGCTGAGTTCATCCGGTCCGGTGTTTTATCGGCAGGAAAGAGTAGGCTGGAATAACCGCAAGTTTACCATATTGAAATTTCGCTCAATGCCGGTGGATACGGAGGCTAAAAGTGGCGCAGTTTGGTCTAAACCCGGCGAAAAACGGGCGACCCGATTTGGCGGATTCTTGCGTAAAACCAGTCTTGACGAATTGCCGCAACTGATTAATGTGCTCAAGGGTGACATGTCCCTGGTCGGGCCCAGGCCGGAGCGCCCGGATTTTGTCGAAGTGTTCAAGGATCAGGTGCCGAATTACATGAAAAAGCACATGGTCAAGGCTGGTATCACCGGCTGGGCGCAAGTGAACGGTTGGCGCGGAGACACCGACCTGAATCGGCGCATCGAACATGATTTGTATTACATTCAGCATTGGTCAATATGGTTCGATCTGGAAATTGCATTACGCACCGTGCTCACCGGTTTTATCAATAAAAATGCTTATTAAGGAATAGTGACGCCATGTTTAGATTGATTCCCCTAATGCTGATTTTACTGTTGTCGGCTTGCTCTCTGACGCCCGGCATGCATATGAGAGCCGATGACAACTTATCTGAAGTGGACGTGCCGGTGATGAGGAACGGCAAGATGGTTAAGGAAAAGACCCGCATCGTCCCGATTACCGCAGATCTGATTATCGAGCGAGAAAACTCGCGACTGCAAGCCGTCAATAATCTGCCGCCGGTGGATATTAGCCAAGTCACCTATAAAATCGGGCCGCACGATAGGTTGCTGATTACGGTTTGGGAGCATCCTGAGCTGAATGATCCCGGCAGTGAAAAAATCATGCCTGAGTTGGCCGGCAAGGTGGTCGATGATAACGGTGAGCTATATTACCCTTATGTGGGCAACATCCCGGTGGCGGGGAAAACGGTCAGCGAGGTCAGGACGCTATTGACTCACCAGCTGTCCAACTATTTCAAGAAGGTCAAGCTGGATATCCGTGTGCTGTCGTTCCAGAGCCATCGAGCGGTTATCGTTGGCGAAGTTAAAACGCCGGGCATCCAGGCTATGAACGAGACGCCGTTGACCGTTGCCGAAGCGATCAGTCGTGCCGGTGGGGTGACGATTGACGCCGATATGAGCAACGTGGCTCTGGCTCGCGATGGCAAAGTGTACAAGATCGATGTGCTGGCGCTGTACGCAAAGGGCCGGTCTACGCAGAACTTGTTGCTCAAGGACGGCGACGTGCTGTATGTCCCCGACCACAAGGACAACAAAGTGTTGGTGATGGGCGAAGTCGGCAAGCAGCAGGCGCTACAAATCAACAAGGGCAAGCTGTCGCTGTCCCAAGCGCTGGCGGAAGCTTATGGTTTCGACTTAAACACCGCCAGGCCGGAAAAGGTCTTTGTGATACGGCCTGGCGATATGAATCCCGAGATTTTTCAGTTGAATGCAGGATCTCCCGACGCCATGATTCTGGCCGACCAGTTTGCGTTGCAAGCGCATGATACTGTTTTTGTAGACACCGCAGGCGTGACTCGGTGGTCCCGGGTTCTGAATCAAATCCTACCGGGATCTTTTACATCGATGATGTCGCTTGCCGCCACCCATGGCTTGTAAATGCACCTTATCCATTTTTCAAACGCTTGGGATATGACAGATTATGTATATACAGAACGAAGCTACCTTGTTACCGCCGCTCAATCCGTCCCGAATAGAAGAGCACGGCGTCAGTATTCGCGACACTGTCGATTTGCTGTTCGAAGGCAGAAAAACTATTCTGTTGACGCTGCTGTCGGTGCTGTTGGTGACCTCGGTTTATTTAGTCCTGGCGCCGCGTACCTATAAGGCAGACGCGCTGTTACGGATCGACAAGAACAAGGCGCTGCTCGCAGCGCCCTTACATAGCGAAGCGAACGGCGCTTCGACGGTAGCGGATAATCCACGGGCGCAACGTGAGGTTGAAATTCTCCGCTCACGTTCGGTGCTAGGCAAGGTGGTGGAAGATTTGAACTTGGCGGTGGAATATTCACCCTATTATTTTCCTATTGTCGGCGAGAGCTTGGCCCGTAGGCATGACGTTCATGACGGCATTGCCGACGCTTGGTGGGGATTCGGCCGCTGGGCCTGGGGCGGCGAAAAGCTGAAGGTCGCCACCTTAGATGTGCCGGATCGTTATCTGGACAAGGCCTTTACCTTGGTCGCTCTGGAAACAGGCCGTTTTCGTTTGCTAGGGCCTAAGAATGAAGTCCTGGTCGAAGGCTCGATAGGCGAAACCCTTACCGCCGACATGGGCGAGACTACGCCTGTCGTTATTAAGCTTACAGAGCTTGCGGCTCATCCCGAAACCCATTTTGAGTTGATCCGGAAAACTTCGTTGACGGCCATCGAAACCTTGCAAAAAGCCTTTTCCGTCAAGGAGGTTTCCAAGGACACAGACATACTGAGCGTTGAACTTAAAGGCCGCGATCCTGAGCAGTTGGCCAAATCAGTCAACGACATCGCTACCATTTATGTTAACGCGACCGTCAATTGGGAATCGGCGGAAGCCTCGCAAAAGCTGTATTTTCTGGAAAGCCAGCTGCCTATTGTTAAGGATCGTCTGGAAAAAGCCGAGCAAGGCTTGAGCGCCTTCAGACAACAACATGGCGCTGTCGACATCTCCGCAGAAGCCGAAATACTGCTCAAGCAGGCCTCTGAAATGGAGACCATGAATATTCAACTCAAACAAAAGTACGAAGAGCAGAATCAACACTTGGAAGCTGCGCATCCGGACATGATTGCTACCAAGGGACAAATCAAACGCATCGACCAAAAACTGGCGACTTTGGAAAAACGGATTAAAGATTTGCCGCGCACTCAGCAGAACATGGTCAGTTTGGCCCGAGACGTGCAGGTCAATACCGAGCTTTACACGTCGCTGCTGAATAGCGCCCAGGAACAACGGATTGCTGCCGCAGGTTCCTTGGGCAACTCCCGCATCGTTGATTTAGCGGTAATCCCGGAAAAGCCGTATTGGCCGACCCCCAGTCTGTTGTTAGCCATCGCCGCGTTGCTGGGTTTGAGTTTGGGGTCAGCCTTGGTTTTCCTCAGACATTCCTTGCAGCGCCATGATAATTACCCGGCTCTGCTGGAATATCAGGTGGGCTTGCCACTGTACGCCGCCATTCCGCATAGCAAGAAACAGCGGCTGTTGACACGTTTGATCGATCAAGGCAAGGATCGTGAACCCGGCATTCTGGTTAGTCAGGATCCACTCGATATTTCCGTGGAATCGTTGCGCGGTCTGCGGACTACGCTGGAAGCAACGCTGTCCACCGACGAGAGTAAAGTGATCATGGTCAGCAGTCCGGCACCCGGCATGGGTAAATCCTTTGTCAGCACCAATTTGGCCGCATTGCTGGCGAGTATCAAGAAACGGGTGTTGATCATTGACGCCGACATGCGCAACGGCCAGCTACACGAAACCTTTTCCGTAACCAAGCAACCGGGACTTTCCGATTTGTTGGCCGGCACAGCTACGCTGGGCGAAGTCATCATCAGTCTACCCGATGTCGGTGTGGACTTTATACCGAGGGGAAGTATGGCGCTTAATCCAGCGGAATTGCTGGTGCTGGGTCATCTGTCGGAGACGCTTGAGCAGCTGAAGAGTTTTTATAACCATATCGTGATCGATTCGCCGCCAATTTTGGGCGCTACGGACGCCGCCATTATGGGCAAGCACGCTGACGCGACGTTTTTGGTGGTCAAGGAAGGCCGTTACACCGCGCAAGAGCTGGAGGTCAGTTTCAGGCGTTTCCAACAGGTCGGCGTCAAACCGAACGGCTTTATTATCAACGATATGAAAAAAGGGTCATCGTATTATCCCTATTATGGCTACGCCTACAACCGTGCCGATATGGCGAACAAGAACCGGTCGATCTGGATGGACGGTTATCAGGCGGTGGGCGACTGGTTAGGCTTACGCCAAGAACGCCGTTATCTGCCTGCCACAGAAGTCATGGAAGAGAGCGACGACCAGGTGCAGGCGTAACATGCAACTACGCCTGGAAAAAGATTTGCCGGTACTTCTGTTCGCGCTGGTCAGCGTGTCGATGCTGGCTTCCTTGCCTCAGGTCGAATCGGCTTGGTTAGGGGTAAAGGAAGTTTATGGCGAGCAGGATTTTGGTCTACGTATCCTTCGTGAGCTCATGCTCGCGGTGCTCATCGCCTATGTATTTTTTGAACCGCGTTTGCGGGGCGGGGTTTTGAGCACTCCGGTGCTGGCATTTTTTGGGGTTATTGCCACTTATGTGCTGTTTGAGGTTGGCTATGCTTTGCATCTGGACTTGCCGTTGGTGGTGCCGATGGCGGGGCTGCGCGTTTTCGAATACCTGCCGGTGGCATTGATCGGCTATGTCACCAGCCGCTTAGGCAAGGGTGCAACGGTTACCTATCAGTTTGCGCATTATCTTCGTTATTACGTTGTCGTTCAGGCCGTGTTGGCGATAGCCCAGGCGCTGTGGGCACCGCCTTTGTTTGGCGTGTCATTCCTGGGCGGTGGACGGCCCTTCGGCACCTTTGTCAGTCCCAACCTGTTTGGCGCAACGATGGCGACTTGTGCGCTGCTGTTTTCTTTGGTTCCATCCATGCGTAAGTGGCTGGTTATCAGCGTATTTTTGGCCCTGCTGAGCGGTTCACGAACCGCCTTCATCAGTGCTTTGCTGGTGGTGTATTTTCAGCTTGTTGCCGTACTTCGTCCCCGCGACCGCTGGGCGGTGGTCATGCCTGCACCGATATTTGCGGTGGCTGCGCTGTTGTTGGCATCCAGCCCTTTGCTCAGTGGGCGCGATGACGCCAATCCAACCGAAGACGGTCGGATAGATCTGTGGCGGCGGGTGTTTTCCGAGCAAATGCACGGGCCTGCGGATTTGCTGTTCGGGTGGGGGCTGGGACTAAGCTCCAACACCATCAACATTCTTTATGGCGCGGAACATTTTAAGGGCCAATTCGATTCAGACAGTCTTTATTTATTCCTGCTGAACGGTTACGGACTGGTCGGCTTGCTGGCATACGTTTTTTTTCTATGGACGACGATCCGAAGATCCGGCCACACCAACAAGGGCTTGGTAGTGGCGTTTATCATCGTCGCCGGACTGACCTTCAATCTATGGGAGTATTTTCCGCAAAACGCGATGCTGATGTTTCTTTGGGGGACTGTATTAGGCACGGAAAAGGCATCAAGTTCGTCTCCGTTGCAGGCCAACCCGTCAGCCTCTGGCCTGTATTCCCGACGACCATCCTAACAATAAAGGAAAAAACCCATGTTCGGCTTATTGAAAAAAAGACAACTATTCGGCGACGCCTTTTGGGCGCTGTTTGGGCAACTGGCGTCTGCCATTGCATTATTGGCGGGTACTCGAATTCTCACCGAACTGGTAACGCCCGAAATATACGGACAAGTCGCTTTACTGAATGGTTTTGTAGCGCTGGGCGTTGGCCTGTTTTCCTACCCTTTCATCTGCGCCGGTATGAGGTTATTACCTGAGTGCTTAGATAAAGAGCAGCGTGCAGATTTATATAGCGTTGTGTCTAGCCTGACTATTAGATCAACGTTTCTGGCGATAGGGCTGCTGGTACTAGGTGGCGTGATTTATAGCTATTTCTTTCACCAAGAGCTGGGGCTGTTTATGTTGGCTGGAGTTCTTCTGATGGTAACAGTCCGGCGCGAACTGGGCATACAGTTACTGATCGGCGAGCGTAAACAGCGTGGCGCAAGCCTGTGGCAAACCAGTGACAGTATCCTGCGCCCGGTGTTGGCGATCTCGTTGGTCGTGTGGGGAGGCCAAAAGCCAGAGTGGGTGTTGGTGGGTTATATCGTGGCCAGCCTGATTTCGAATACGGTTTGGTCCTTCGACAAGCTCAGGACGAACGGCAACCCTTCGACTACGCTCAGGAGAGCCTTGTTGATTCCGGCCGTGGTGAGCCGTGATCTTACCGAACAGTCGAACGCTCTCCTGAGCTCAGCCGAAGGGCATGAACGAAACCAACGTGTTCAGCGATCCTTTAAAAGCGAGGTGTGGGCTTATGCCTTGCCGCTCATTCCGATGGAGTTGATATTTTGGGTTAACGGCTTGGGTGATCGGTATGTTATCGGCTATTTGATGACGGCTGCGGAGGTAGGTTTATATGCGGCGACTTACACGATCATCAACGAGGCGTTTAATCGTAGCGCAATGGTTTTATTACGGATCTTTCAGCCTGTTTATTTTCAGGCTTGTTCCCAGAATCGGAGTCAGGAAGGCTTCAGGATTTTGTGGCTATGGATAGGTTATGTTGTCGTTTTAGGGATCATCGGTGTGTCGTTATTGCTGATTACCAAGGATTGGGTGGCGGATTGGGTGTTCGCAAAATCTTATCATTCGGCGGTTGAGTTGATGCCCGCCATCGCTGTCGGCTGTGCGCTGCATGCCTTTGGAACCGTGGCGGCTCAGCCGTTGCTGGCTAATAAACGGACACGGTTGTTTTTATTGGGACGCCTCTGCGGGGCGGTGACGGCGGCCATCAGCATTCCGATGATGGTGAAAAGTTTTGGCTTGCCGGGGGCGGCTATGGCCAATCCCATCTATTTTGGCGTTGAAGCATTGGTTTTGATCATGCTGGCTAAGCCCTGGCGAAATATCAGTGGTTGGAATCAGGACGCAATAGAGCAAGCGGACGAGGAATCATCAAATTGCAGGGTGTTGGTAAATTCCCCTCTTTGAAAAAGAGGGGTTAGGGGAGATTTTTAAAATACGCCCCTGCTTTTACTCCCCTCAAGCTCATTTTTAAAAGGGCGAGTTACCTATTTTTAAACCAACTTATTAAATGAAAAAGAAATACAAAGGGGAATAACATGACGTATGCATTAACACTTTCAGGAATTTATGGCGATGTTTTACACGAATGTGTGAGCTGTGGCGGTGAGAAAATAAGCTATTGGCGCCAGAAAAACTACCAATACACCCAAAGCGCGAACCACAAGGAGTTTCATATTTATCGCTGCGCAAGTTGTGGAACCGGGTTCTTAAATCGACCTCCACACACACAATGGCTACAAGCCATTTATCAATATTCAGGTCAGGCACTGACCCAAGCGATAACACTGGAGGAGGTGTTAGCCAGAGAAGCCGAGTTTCCCAACTGCAAGGTAGATGCCGATCGCATGGGTCATCAGGCCGACCAGTTTAACCGTTCTGGGTATGCTCGGGCTCTCGATATTGGCTCAGGATTTGGTTTTTATACACAGGCGCTCAGAAAATTCGGCTATCAGACTGTCAGTATCAATCCTGGCAAATACGAAAATGAGGTTTTCAGGCGTTTAAATGGCGATGAGCCGCTGGCGGTGATGTTTGAAAATTACAAACCGGCCGAGCAGTTTGGCGTCGTGATGATGTCGCAAGTATTGGAGCATCTTCTTGAGCCTTGTCATGCGATAAGCAAGGTGTCCGGACTGCTGACGCCGGGCGGTGTTTTGGCTTGCGCCGTACCCAATTACAATTCGTTTTTAGTCAAGCTGATGGGCACGAGGGATAACGCGTGTTTATGGGTGCCTGAGCATGTCAATTATTTTACCGAAAAAGGCTTAAAAGTCTTAGTGGAAAGAAATGGCTTCCTGGTCGTTAAGGTGGAACAAGTCACCCGGATCCCATTCAACGCATTATCCAAAAGGCTGCGCCTAAAAGGCAGGTCGGCTGCCATTGCTGACGGATTGGTAAAGGTTTTACAGATCCCGTTTGCCGGTCTGATGCAGTTTTTTGGAATGGGCATCTACATCAATTTATATGCGGTTAAGCGCTGAAAACGGCGATTTTTTTAGGTTCATACAAGATAGTTAAATAAGCCCTATGCTAACGATTGTAATTTTAACCAAAAACGAGCAAGGCAATCTGCCTGTTTGTCTGGCGGCTATCCCCGAACGCTATCCGATTGAAATTGTGGACTCGGGTAGTGACGACGATACGGTGGCGATTGCGGCTAGCAGAAATTGCCGAATTTATACAAATCCATGGCTCGGTTTTGCCGAGCAACGCAACTTTGCTATTAATAAATGCGATATTGTGACGCCCTGGCTATTGTTTATCGATGCTGACGAAATATATCCTCAGGCGTTTTACAACTGGTTTGAAGCCGGGATCGCGAACTCCGATGCCCTTGATGTGCTGATGGTGCCGTCGATACTTTATCTGCGCGGAAAACGCTTGAACTACGCTCCAGGCTATCCCATTTATCACCCAAGACTGGTACGCCGGGACACAACCCGTTTTGTCCGCAACCACACAGGACACGGCGAAGCCGTTATTAATACTTGCCGGATCGGATATTCTGACATTCCCTATCAACATTATTTTTATCACGGCGAGATCATTGAATGGATGCATAAACATGTTGATAAGGCCGCACAAGAGGTGCAACTTCAGCGGCCGACGGATGCGGTGATGACTAATCGGGGGCGGTTTAGCGTTTTCTTGGGGCGATCCTGGCTCAGGGTTTTTGCCCGTTTTCTATACCACTACCTATTTCGAGGTGGTTTTTTGGATGGCGTTGCGGGACTGGAGTTTGCTCTCATGTTTACCTGGTATGAAGCGACGATTTATTTGCAAGCAAAGGCCGGTATTTCGGCAAGGTGATTAATATGAAAGTTTCGTTGGTTTTAGCAACGCTGGGAAGAGACTTGGAGTTAGTTGATTTTTTGAAATCTCTACTATCCCAAACCTATAAAGATTTTGAGTTGATTATCATTGATCAAAACAAGGACGGAAAAATCGACGACATCGTCGGGCTGTTTAATGAACGTTTTGATGTGAAGCACAAAAAAGTGGATTTTGTGGGTAACGCCAGAGCCAGAGACTACGGCATAAGCTTGGCGACCGGCAGCATCATCGCGTTTCCCGATGATGATTGCATCTATGATAGGACTGTCCTAAAAAAAGTAGTCACTGAGTTTAAGCGGCGTAAAAATATTTCCATTCTGGTAGCGGGTTCTTATGATTATTCATCCGGTCAATTCAGCATCGGTGTTAACAGTCGCAAAGCAGGGTATTTTTCACGCTTTCGGATGATGGGGGTAGAGTTCACGCAGTTTTTTGACCGGAACAGGCTTGATGGCAAGCAATTCTATATGGATCACGACTTCGGCATTGGTTCAAAATATTCCGGCGCCGAAGGTTTTGAACTTTTGTATCGTTTGCTTCGAGCCGGTAGCACTGCATTTTATACGCCGGAAATAAAGATTTATCACCCGGATAAAGATCACTACAGACTGGGAACAGGAAGAATGTTGATGTATTCCACGGGGATTGGAGCTTACATCAGAAAATTCGCCAATCAGCGGGATGCGTTCATTCTTTATTACATTGTTCGTAAGATGTTTGTCGCTCCCTCCATGAAAATGCTGCTGGCCGTGATGTTATTTAGCCCGAAAAAGCTGGCTTATTCTTTTTGCAACCTCGTTGGTATTTGGCGCGGGTTCCTAATGTATGGAAGGTAAATATTATGAATATAGGCATTGTTACTACGCATATACCGCCCGCTAAAGGTTACGGCGGCGTGTCCGTTACCGCCAGTGTTTTGACCAAGGCTTGGGCGGAACTGGGGCATAAGATGGTGTTGGTCGCGTCCGACGAATCGATTACAGGCCGACTGCGACCTGAAGAGGTGCAGTTGGGCGAGCAGGTGGATGTCTGG
>PMJA01000384.1:4358-4745 GCA_003158415.1 Methylobacter sp. | reverse complement strand
AAGATAAGTATTTTTATTCATAATTATGCTCTCTTAAAGTGAAAAATTATTTTGTGTTGATTCTGTAGTAAAAATATCGTTAACCGTCCCCCTATCCAATAGGCCACTATACCTAGCTTCGCTTAGCCAAAGCTCAAGTTAAGATACTCAGCGATTCGGTACGACAATGACGGTGCCCTTATTTTTCTAACAAGAGCGGTTCATACTATGCGAAATTACTAACTAATTCTGTTCGCTAGCATACATAGTGAAGTATTTCCGATAGTTTTAATGGGATGGTCGCCAACAATAGAATCAGTTTTGCCGTTTGATGAGGGTATTGATAGTCATAACCCTGTTTTTGCCACCTTCACCACAGGTGACAGGGCTTTTATTTCGCGGGAGATG
>PMJA01000384.1:0-4316 GCA_003158415.1 Methylobacter sp. | reverse complement strand
CCGATGGAGGCGGCTTTGCCATGGATCAAAATATTCGAACCCGGATTGGCGCGCCCCTCATGCCTGGCATGGAGGAGGTCGAATTCGTTGGGGTAATTTAGTTTCATTGACAAGTGGTAATGGCTATTGGGATCAAGCTTCGTGATGTGGTAAATGCCTTCAGGTACTTGCCTGTCGCCTTGGCGCAATTTGGGGCCGGCCACGCCGCTGGCGGCCTGGATGTGATAGTCGCGGATGAAGCGGAACTCGCCGCTGTCCCTGGCCCATAGCTCCAGTTTCATTTCCTGTTTCAAGGCGATGAAGATGACTTCACGGGGTGGATAGGACACCTTGGACTTGGCGAAATAGGTGGTGAGTTTCCGCGTCGCGTATGCGCTGTAAGATTGCAGAATATCCTTTACAGTCCATTGGCTGGGTAGCTTGGGAGGTGGGGTGTAATCTATTTTCAGGTCGGCCTGGGCTTGAGGTTTGATGGCGGTGGCACTGGTCTCTGTGATGGCGGGCGTGTTCACGGTGCACGCGTTAAGCAATCCTGTCAAGGCTAATACGGCAATGATTTTAGCTATTGATTTCATAAGGGTATCTCTATTAATTCAATTTCTAAAAATGGGTGGTTATAAATTTCAATGACTTATTTCCCACCCATTTTTAAGCTTCCCGTTTGGTTCATATTGATCGCTAACGCCAACCGAACTTTCCGTCAGCCCTTGGGGTGATAGAAAGGAAATTGATTAAGCTCTTCATGCAACCGTTCCCATTTATTCGAAGTGTCCGGCCAGTGCTTCTTATCAAAACCGGGAGCCTTTTTTAAGGTGTCTTTATCCAGATCGAGGACGTAATACTTCTTATCACGATTCCATCTTAGCGCGTCCCATGGAATGGCAAACAGCTTGTCCCCCACGCCCAATACACCGCCGAAGGCAACAACGCCATAGACCACTTGGCCACTCTCTGGATCGATTACCAAGTCCTTGATGTCACCAAGATTTTCTTCGTTTGGATTTTTCACCTTGGTACCGATGATCTTGCTGGCGCGACTTACCTGCTGCATCGACTTGTTAGACTCCTGGGTACGCTCGACTGATTCCTTTTGGCGCGCTTGATTGAGTTCATTCTGCTGTTCTTTTACCTCCTGTTGCTTTTCCTGAACCTGCTGTTGCTTCTCCTGGACGTCACCCGCAAAGGCGCTGCCTGCGAATGCCGCACTTAAAAAAGACACGGCTACAATGTAAATGAATGTTTTCATACTATTCTCCAACTTCGTAAAATGATCGGTATCTCGGTAAGTTTCGAGCGTGACAAGGTATGTTGAAGTCGCTCGAGTTTTCATTGAAATCCAATGACGGATCGGTTTCAGTTCTCTATTTTTCTCCTGCACGATCATTATTTTTGTTTTTCTCTCGACAGTCCGTTCGCTAGCGTACAGAGTCTGTAATTTAGTTCGACAGGCTTCTTCATGAGTGGTTTGATACTCAGGAAGAAGCCATAGTGACTGGGAATAAGTTGTGCTCTGCTAAATATCACACTCTTCGTGTAGATAAATAATGCGTGATATTTAATATGCCCTATAATTGGCACCTACAAAGGGTTAAATATGGAGGCATTTATGGCTACTACCGGTTTTCTGCATCAAGTTATTTCCGACGAGGGGTTTATTGCGGCCAATACTTTGGCCAAGGTATTGCACATCACTCAAAGCGATCTTGCTGATGTCACCGGCTTGTCCCGCGATTCGGTTTCCAAGAGTTCCCGGTGTAAAAGCCGCTCCACGCAAGCACGGTTAAGGGATACGGTAGAAATCATCAACCGAGTAGCAGAGTGGTCGGGTGGAGTAGGGCGTGCATTTGCCTGGTTTCGCTCGCAACCTTTGCCGTCATTTGGTGATAAAACTGCAGAAGATCTGGTCAAAGAAGGCCGCGCAGAGGCCGTGAAAGCCTATCTAGCGCGAATCGCCGACGGTGGTTACGCTTGACGATAAGCATTAGCCGGTTTACCGGCATTGTGTATCGTGCGCATCACCCTATGTGGTCTTACGATCCCATATCTGGCAATGGTGCCAAGAAACATGGAGGGCGATTCAATCCGCCTGGCTGTGCGGCACTTTATCTATCGCTTGACCCGACCACGGCATGGATGGAAGCGCAACAGGGTTTCCCTTTTAAACCGCAACCGATGACGTTAGTCGCTTACGAGATTGATTGCGCGAAAATAGCCGACCTTAATGATGAAAAGCTATTGGCGAACATGGGCAGCTCGTCACAAGAACTTGGCTGCGCCTGGGAAGATCTGTCGACTCAAAACCTAGAACCACCTACATGGAGGCTAGTAGAGCGATTGCAGGCGCTTGAGGTTAACGGGATATTGGTACGTAGTTTTGCATCCGGTTGCACAGCCAAAAACCAAAACCTGGTTTTATGGCAATGGTCTGATTCAGAACCGAATGCCGTTCGAGTGATCGATGACTTTAGCCGACTTCCAAAAACCACTGAGTCATGGGGTGGCCAATAAAATGAAATTATTGATAATCATTACCTAACGATCACGCCAAGAGTTGATATGATGACAGACGGGCTTTGGTTCCGCTGGGATATTACGATTTAGCTATTGGAGAAAATCGTTAAATGTTAATCCCGATATGCTCGGTCAAGTCTATGAATATCTGATCAAGCACTTTGCCGACCTAACCAACAAAAAAGCGGGTGAATTTTACACACCCCGTTCCGTTGTGCATCTGCTGGGCTTAATCCTTGATCCGCATGAAGGCGAATGCATTTACGATCCGGCCTGTGGTACTGGTGGCATGTTGCTTGAATGCGTAGATCACCTAAAACATAACCAGGAAGATGCCCGCACACTAAAACTCTACGGGCAGGAAAAAACCTAACGTCCAGTTCCATCGCCAGAATGAACATGTTTTTGTTTGTTTATCGGTTTAACCGGCGNNGAAGAATCTTTCTAATCAGGAAATTTTTTGAATAGGTAGGCTTTTTTCAGTTCATGCAACGGACATGTTATTTTGAAAACAACATCAATTAAACCCGTAGGCTACATGGTTAGCTGGTTAGCCTCTTTATTTGCGTCACGATTTGATTATAGATCGCTTTCTTTAGCTGACGATGGAATCGTTTTAGCGGGTGGTCAAGCGGCTAAAAGCTGGATTTCATATTTGGCAATCAACCCCGACATAACGGTAGAGCAGGGCTATTTCTGGGATGTCTTGCTTATTACTCTGGAAAATGGAGACCTTCTGCGTTTTAGAGGTGTGGCTAAAAAGCAATCGGGCCGGTTAAAAATAGCATTTAATCAGAACTGCCACCGTTATCTTAAAGAGTTTTATCAACGCATGGAACCCAACTTGCAACAGGCCTATCAACAGGCCAGACTTTCGTTTTCTGGACAGCGTTATATTCGTTATGCGGCTGCTCAGCAATGGTTTACAAATTATCAGCATTTGGCGAAAGGCATAGATCGCCAGGATATTGAAGCTTTCTTACCGGCTGAAGCACTGCACTATCTGAAGGTTCTCCATCCGCTGTTAACCCAAGGTTATGGCTACATCGACAAACGCAATAAAACCTATGTACGGCAACAATTGGCATCTTTTAAGTTGTTTTTTGATCAAGTGGAAAGTAATCCATTAACAGACAATCAGCGTAAAGCCTGCGTTATTGATGAGCAACATAATTTAGTATTGGCTGGTGCCGGAACAGGTAAAACCAGCACCATGATCGGTCGAGCCGGTTATTTAATAAAAGCAGGGATTGCCCCGCCGGAAAAAATCCTGATGCTGGCCTTTGCCCGAAAGGCCGCAGAGGAGATGGATGGGCGTATCCAGACTCAGTTGGGAATTAACAACCTGACTGCAAAAACCTTTCATAGTCTTGGCAAGCACATCATTACTCGTGTGGAAGGTGTTGTGCCGTCCATCAATAAAATGGCGGAAGACGAACGTCTTCGTGTTCATTTCGTCGATGATAAAATTCAGCATTTATTAGAAGATGAGCTTTATAAATCACGACTGGTTACTTATTTTTTACGCTTCAGCCATCCTTATAAAAGCCAATTCAAATTTAAAAGTCTGGGTGAATACAATAATTACATCCTAGAAAACGACTTGCGTACGCTACAGGGCGAGCTGGTGAAAAGCTATGAAGAATGCGAGATTGCCAATTGCCTGTTTCGTCAGGGCATCGTTTATGAATATGAAGCCAATTATCAGGTAAATACTGCGGGGCCTGATTACCGCGCTTACCAGCCGGATTTTTATTTGCCGAAGTACGGTATTTATATTGAACACTTTGCTGTCAATGAAAAAA
>PMJA01000118.1 GCA_003158415.1 Methylobacter sp. | reverse complement strand
TGCAGCACGCCGTCGATGCGAAAGCGGATCACGCCCTGCTCGCGCTTGGGCTCCAAGTGAATGTCGCTGGCACGCTGGTCAAACGCGTACTGCCAGAGCCAGTCCACCACCTGCACCACGCTCTGATCATTGGCATCAAGCTGCTTGTTGGTTTTGCCCAGTTCCACCAGTTGCTCAAAGCTCGACCCCGCATTGCTGCCCGCCTTGGCAGCAGCACGCACCGATTTGGCGAGGGCAAAAAACTCCACCGTGTAGCGGTGAATATCCTGCGGGCTGGCCACCACGCGGCGCACGCTGCGCCGCGCTTGACGCTCCACCTCGCCCACCCAATCGGTCAGATAAGGCTCGGCCGTGGCCACCACCACCTCATGGTTGGTCACCTGCACCGGCAAGATCTTGTGCCGCTCGGCGTAGGCCGCGCTCATGATGTCGGCCACCTTGCCCACATCCACTTTCAGCGGATCGATGCGCAAGTAAGCCAGCTTCACATGCCCGGCCAGCCACTGCGTGAGCGACTCCAGATCCATCGGTTTGTCGTCCAGCGCGCGGCGCACCGCCACGCTGGCCAGGCGCAGCAAGGGGTGCTGCGCGCTCTCCGCCTGCGCGCATCGGGTGTGAATGCGCTGGGCTTCGTGCGCGGTGATGGTGCCGTCGGCTTTGAGCCATTGCACCAGGCTGCGCCAGTCCAGCGGGCCGGTGTGGGTGTCCGAACGGTGTTTGGTGGAAGTTGCAGGTGTCATGACAGCATGGGTTTAAAGACCCGTACCCATTTGCTGGCAGGCAGGCCCCAGCGGGCCTCAATCACAGCGGCACGCGTCATCAGCACGTCGCGCTTGGGACGGGTCGGTGTGTGCTGGGCCAGAACCACGGTGTTGCCTTCACGGGTCGGCTTGAAGGCCCAGATGGCCTCCTTGCCAAACGCTGCCGACATTTTTTCGACACTGCGCTCAAAACTAGAGGCCCGGCCAAACAGGTTCACCGTCATGCAACCCTCGGGGGTAAGCAGGCGGCGGCAATGGTTGTAAAACGGCAGGCTGTCGAGCACCGGCGCTGCAGCCTCACGGTCATACAGATCGACCTGCAAAGCATCGACCGTGCCCCACCACTTGGGATTGAGGATTTCCTGCGCGGCATCGGCCAGCACCACACGCATCATCGCGCTATCAGCAGGCAGTTTGAAAGAATTCCGGCAGACCGCGAGCACCTGCGGGTTGAGTTCGATGGCGGTGGTTTCCAGGCGCAACTCTTTTGCACAAAACTTGGTCAGCGACCCCGCGCCCAGGCCCAGCTGCATGGCCTGGCGGTCTTTGACCGAATCGGGTTCAACAAATAGCAGCCAGGCCATCATGCGCTGCACGTATTCATGCACCAGACCGATGGCATCTTCCAGATACATGGATCCCTGAACCCACTCACTGTCCAGATGCAGGTGGCGAATGTTGTAGTCGTCGGAAAAATTGACTTCCGGAAGTTGGGGATTGCGTTTTTTCAAGATGCGCGATTATCCCCAATCAAACGTCTAAGATGCGGCATCTTTACTTGAAAGGGCTACCCCATGAAGATTGAACCCTTGGCTGTTCACGCTGGATACACGCCCGACCCGACGACCAAAGCCGTCGCCGTGCCAATCTATCAAACAGTGGCCTACGCCTTTGACGACACCCAGCACGGTGCCGACCTGTTTGACCTGAAGGTCGCGGGGAATATCTACAGCCGAATCATGAATCCCACCTGTGGCGTGCTCGAAGCACGGGTGGCCGCGCTGGAGGGCGGCGTGGGTGCGCTGGCGGTGGCCTCGGGCATGTCGGCCATCAGCTATGCGATCCAGACCATCTGCGAGGCAGGTGACAACATCGTCTCCGCCTCCACCCTGTATGGCGGCACCTACAACCTGTTTGCCCACACCTTTCCGCAGATCGGTATTCAGGTGCGTTTCGCCGACTACCGCGACCCGGCTTCGTTTGCGACGCTGATCGACGACAAGACCAAGGCGATTTATTGCGAATCGGTGGGCAACCCGCTGGGCAACGTGACCGATCTGGCGGCGCTGGCGCAGGTAGCACACGCACACGGCATCCCGCTGATCGTCGACAACACCGTGCCGTCGCCGTATCTATGCCGCCCGATTGAACACGGTGCCGACATAGTTGTGCATGCACTAACAAAATACCTGGGAGGCCATGGCAACAGCATAGGCGGCGCGATCGTCGACAGCGGTCGGTTCCCCTGGGCCGAACACAAAGCCCGCTTTCGCCGCCTTAACGAGCCGGATGTATCCTATCACGGCGTGATTTACACCGAAGCCTTGGGGCCTGCCGCCTACATAGGTCGTGCCCGCGTCGTGCCGCTACGCAATACCGGTGCGGCCATTTCGCCATTTAACTCGTTTTTAATTCTGCAAGGCATAGAAACGCTGGCCTTGCGCATGGATAGAATCTGCGATAACACCCTCAAAGTGGCGCAATATCTTCAAAGCCATGGCAAAGTGGCCTGGGTTAATTACGCAGGCCTCAACAACCATCCCGATAAACCCCTGGTAGATAAATACATGGGCGGGCGCGCTTCCGGCATTCTGACTTTTGGCTTAAAAGAGGGCCGCAAAGCGGGCGAGCATTTTCAGGATGCGTTGAAATTGTTCACCCGGCTGGTTAATATCGGCGATGCCAAATCGCTGGCCTGTCATCCTGCCTCCACCACGCACCGCCAGCTGTCGCCGGAAGAATTGGCCAAAGCGGGCGTCACGCAAGACATGGTGCGCCTGTCCGTCGGCATTGAGCATATCGACGATCTACTGGAAGACCTGGAACAAGCGCTGGCGGCTTCTTGAGAACAGATTTAGCGGGTAAGTCGCTTAAAGCTTATCCGCGACCAGTTCTGTAACCGCCTGATAATTGACTTTGCCCGTCGCCATGACGGGAACGGCATCCACTATCAAAATTTTCTTGGGCAGACTGATGACGGCGACGCCGGGCGATGCGGTTGCAAGCCCGTTAACGGTCGCCTGTTTTTGCGTAGTCACTAAAATGATCTGCTCGCCTTTTTTTGCATCGGGAACGCTGATGGCTGCGTGATGCGCATCCGGCCAGACGTTGATGGCCAGTTGTTCTACGGCGGTTAAGGAGACCATTTCGCCGCCGACTTTGGCGAAGCGCTTACTGCGACCGCGTATGCTGATGAATCCTTCCTCATCGACATGCACTATATCGCCGGTGTCATACCAGCCCTTGCCGTAAATGGATTCAGGCGGAACCAGGACGCCGGGGTTGTCGGCCAATAAATAGCCCAGCATGATGTTAGGGCCTTTGACATGCAGCAGCCCCGCATCAACAATACCCGGAACCGGCTCCAGCTTGTACTCCATACAGGGCATAAAGCGGCCGACCGTCCCCGCTTTGTGATAGAGCGGGGTATTAACCGAGGCAATCGGCGAGGTTTCGGTAGCCCCGTAACCTTCCAAAATTCGAATGCCGAATTTATCCGCCCAAACCTGGCGCGTTCTTTCCTGTAGCTTTTCCGCGCCAGCCACCACATAACGCATGTTATAAAAATCATAAGGGTGGGCTTTTTTGGCGTAAGCCGTTAAAAAAGTATTGGTGCCGAACATGATGGTGGCATGGACTTCATAAGCAATTTCAGGAATCACGCTGTAATGTAGCGGCGTCGGATAAAAGAAAGTTTTCATGCCGCTCATAACCGGCAGCAAAGTGCCGACCGTAAAGCCGAAGGAATGAAACATTGGCAAAAAGTTAAGCACTACATCTTGAGCGTTAAAACTGATACAGGCTTCCAATTGTTTAAGATTGCCCAGGATATTTGCATGGGAAAGCACCACGCCTTTGGGCGTGCCTTCCGAGCCGGAGGTGAATAAAACGACTGCCGGACTGTCAGGGCTGACAGCTTGGTCTTGATGCCAGAAATCGGCCGTTCTGGCCTTGATCAAGGCCGTAAACTTGTCCAGTGCGCCTATGTTTTTGGCCAGATCTTCAAGATATACCAATTCGCACTGTTTGCTTAATAAGTCGGCCTCTGCGCTAAAATCACCCAGCTCGATAAAACGGCGAGAGGTTAATACGGTTTTAACCTGCGCTATTTTACAGGCGGCCAGCATAGCGGTGGAGCCCGTTGAAAAATTCAACATCGCAGGAACGCGTCCGTGTAACTGTAACCCCAAGATAGTCATCAACGTTTTAGTGGAATTGGGCAGGAAAACGCCTACGTTTTCGTCGGCCACAGTAATTTTTTTTAATTCATTGCCGATAATAATACTGCGCGTAATTAAATCATTATAAGACAACAGGATACGATCCATATCCTCAATTATCCTGTGTGATCCTCCATGCACCTTGCGTGCATCCAGCAGGCCGGTGAAAATGGTTTGCCGGTAAGGGCTGGTGACAAACATCATTNNAGTTTTGAAAAATGCGTGTATTGAGCGCCCGCTATGCGCACCGGCAAAACAGCGGCTTGGGATTTGTCGGCGACCATGCCCGTGCCGTCATAAATTTTCATTAATGAGCCGGTAACCGAAATACGCCCTTCAGGGAAAATAACGGTACGGGTATCGTTTTCCAGATGATGGATTAAATCCTTTAACGATAACGGATGGGTAGGATCCATCGGGAATACCCGCGATAACCGTAAAAATGGCTTCAACCACCAGCGCCGGGAAATCTGCGTATTGATCGCAAAGGTTATCTCATCGGGTAAAAATACCCCCAGCAGTAACGGGTCCAGAAAAGAAGTGTGATTGGCGATAATCAAAACCCGTTTTCCGGCTTTAGCGTAATTATCCAGGCCGGTGATCTCGACCCTGTACAGTAAAATCAGTAGCAGGCGTAAAAATTGTTTCAGCATAGGTCTCTCCTTAGAGTGTTTGACGGGCATTGTATAGGTTCTGCGTTGGATTATTGCTTTTTAGATAAAAAACTTTCTGACAGTTGGCTGTAACAAATTGAAATATAGTATAATTAATTTTAGGTGCTTATCCATCTATAGATAGGATGCCTGCTCCGTTCATTAAAACAGAGAATTATTAAACCCGTGTTTAAGCGACCCGGTTTTTTGTCTGCCAGTGACGTTAACTATTTTTCCGGACTAATAATAACCTAGGGCTTTACTGCGAAATTAAATAGGACTAGAATAGTCCTCAATTATTAGGAGCGGATATGTTACGGTTAAGCAAGTTAACGGATTATGCAACNNATGGAAATAGCCTCCGTAACCGGCATTGCCTTGCCTACGGTGAGTAAAATCCTTAAGCGGTTGCTCAACGCTAAAGTGCTGATTTCTACACGCGGTGCCAAGGGCGGCTATGAATTAGCCAGGGCGCCGGAAAAAATCAGCATAGCCGCCGTGATTAGCGCCCTGGAAGGGCCGATTGCGTTAACCGAATGCAGTATTTCCCAGCAAGGCTGCGAACAGGCCTCCGGCTGCGAGATTCGCGGCAACTGGAATTTAATTAATCAGACCATTCATAATGCCCTAGAGTCAGTGACATTGGCGGATATGATCCGCCCCGCGCGTTCCCAGGATCCAACCTGGAAACAAGAAATCCTGATTCCGGTCGCCAGTTTATATCGTTAGATAGAGAGTTTTTTATGTCAGCAAGCGCGCAAGAAATCAACAACCTGATCAATCAGGAATACAAACAAGGGTTTGTAACTGAATTGGAAACCGACACCTTTCCTGTTGGGCTGGATGAAACGGTTATTCATAAACTGTCTAAGGTTAAAAATGAACCTGAATTCATGCTGGAATACCGGTTGAAAGCCTTTCGTCATTGGCAAACCCTAAAGTCGCCGGAATGGGCGTTCGTCAAGTTTGATCCCATAGACTATCAGGCCATCAGCTACTATTCCGCGCCCAAGCGTAAGGAAGATGGCCCCAAGAGCCTGGATGAAATCGATCCGCAAGTATTGGAAGCCTATAAAAAGCTGGGCATTCCACTGGACGAACAAGAGCGTTTGGCCGGTATTGCCGTCGATGCAGTTTTTGACAGTGTCTCGGTGGCGACGACCTTTAAAGGCAAACTGAAAGATGCGGGCGTCATTTTTTGCCCCATTTCCGAAGCCTTGCGCGAGCATCCTGAGTTGATCAAGCAATATCTGGGCTCGGTGGTGCCGCATACCGATAATTTTTTTGCGGCGTTAAATGCCGCCGT
>PMJA01000340.1 GCA_003158415.1 Methylobacter sp. | reverse complement strand
GCCCATCATCAATGCGCCGGAAGTCGCTATTTTGGGCGTTACCCGTGCAAAAATGCAACCGGTCTGGAACGGCAAGGAATTTGTGCCGCGCTTGATGTTGCCGCTGGATTTGACCTACGACCACCGCGTGATTGACGGTGCAGAAGGCGCCCGCTTTATGGCCGCCGTCAAACACTATTTGGCTGACATACGCCGCCTGTTACTTTAACTGGAAATACTANNCTGGGCGGCGGCCCCGGCGGTTACAGCGCGGCGTTCCGCGCCGCCGATTTAGGCAAACAGGTGGTCTTGATAGAACGGTATCCTGTGCTGGGCGGCGTTTGTCTTAATGTCGGCTGTATTCCGTCCAAAGCGTTGCTGCATGCCGCGCAAATCATCCATGAAGTCGATGAATTCGAACAACACGGCATCAGTTACGGCAAGCCGACGCTGGNNGCTGGATCTTGATAAAATCAGGGGCTGGAAAGAAAGTATCACCAAAACCTTGAACGAAGGGCTGGCGGGACTGGTAAAACAGCGCAAAGTCACCTTGATACAGGGCACCGGGAAGTTCACCTCGCCCGACACGCTGTCCGTGCAAACCGAAACAGGCGTCACCACCATCCGTTTTGATCAGGCGATTATTGCGGCTGGCTCGCATCCCACTAAAATCCCGATTTTTCCCCCNNCGGCATTATCGGCCTGGAAATGGCTACCGTTTACCATGCTTTCGGCTCAAAAATCAGCGTAGTCGAGCTGATGGATCAGATCATACCCGGTTGCGATAAAGACCTGGTCATGCCGCTGTTCCGGCGCATTAAAAAACAATATAACAACATCTGGCTTGAAACCCGCGTCACCTCAATTGAATCCCACAGCGACGGCCTGAAAGTGTTTTTTGACGGCAAAGGCGCGCCCGAATCAGAGCTCTTCGATGCGGTTTTGGTTGCCGTAGGCCGCAGGCCCAACGGCAAGTTAATCGACGCCAATCTGGCCGGCGTTAACGTCGATGAACAGGGTTTTATTGCCGTCGACAAGCAACAGCGCACCAATATCGGCCATATTTTCGCCATCGGCGATATAGCTGGCAACCCTATGCTCGCCCACAAAGCCGTACACGAAGGCAAAGTGGCCGCCGAAGTTGTGGCTGGCCATAAGTCTGCGTTTGATGCTTTGACTATCCCTTCTGTTGCCTACACCGACCCTGAAATCACCTGGATGGGCCTGACCGAAAATCAGGCGAAACAACAGGGCATAGAATACGACAAAGCGGTGTTCCCGTGGGCGGCCAGCGGACGCTCATTGTCTTTGGGCCGCAAGGAAGGCTTGACTAAAATACTGTGTGAAAAAGAAACCGGAAGGCTGTTAGGCGCGGGCATGGTCGGCCCCAATGCCGGCGAATTGATCGCCGAGGCGGTGCTGGCCCTGGAAATGGGCGCGGATGCCGAAGACATCAGCTTAACCATCCACCCGCACCCGATGTTGTCGGAAACCTTCGGCTTTGCCGCCGAAATGATCACCGGCACGATCACCGATCTTTATATCAAAAAACAGGAGCTATAGCTTAAANNATAAGATTCATATCCGTATCCAGAATCGCATTAATATCATCCACAAAACGAAAAATTAAGCTGGTTGCTTCTGCATGTAGCGTATCGGCAGTTTCATCGGTAATAACCATGCGACTTTGGCTGTTAAGAGCTTTTTTCAATGCCTGCCATGCTTTTTCAGGACTTCCGCTAATTCTAAAAGGCGCAATAAAATGCGGGGCATCTTCCGCTTGACTGGAAACACAGTTGGGACTATCACGACAAAGTGGCAATTTTTTCTCTGATGCTGAACTTGCCGGGTTTACCGTGCCGAGTGTCATAAAAATAATATAAAAAAGAATTTTAAAGTGACTACAAAATCTATAGAGACGCGAGTGTCGCGTCTCTATAGACATCATTAGTTGAACGTTGCGCCTAGTGTCGCCGGTAAAACGGGCATTTTTTGTTTAGGAAATTCACCCGTCAAACTGTTCAGGAAAGCGACTATGTCGGCAAGCTGTTCTTTGGATAAGTCTTTATCCAATTGCAGTTTCGCCATAATCGTTACCGCTTCATCCAGGGTCTTAACAGCGCCATTGTGAAAATAAGGCGCGGTCAAGGCGATGTTGCGCAAGGTAGGCACCTTCCACAAATGCTCATCGTCCGGTTTTTTGCTGACTTCGGCTAAACCTTTATCATCCTTGAAATGGTGTTTTTCCGCAAAAGAGGCATTGCTATGCGCAGGAAACTTCTGGAACAGACCCGGCCCGTTAAACGCAGGGCCGCTATGGCAAGCGGTACAACCCAGTTCTTGAACCGTATCCATGCCGCGAACTTGCTGCGCGGTTAACGCCGATTTATCCCCGGCAACGTATTTATCATAAGCACTGTTGGGTGTAATCAATGTTCTTTCGTAAGCTGCAATCGCTTTAGTGGCGTTATCTTTAGAAATGGCGTCTTTACCGAAAACCTGTTCGAAAGCCAGTTTATAACCGTCTATCGTCTGCAAGCGAGCAACCACGTCATCCCAGCTTTTCATGCCCATTTCGATAGGATTGGTCACGGGGCCTGCGGCTTGTTCTTCAAGGCTGGCCGCCCGCCCGTCCCAAAACTGTACGGTATTAAATGCCGCATTCCATACTGTCGGCGCGCTACGACCGCCGGTCTGTCCGTTAACGCCCATAGAGTTGGGTCTATTGTCTTCACCACCTAACTGAGTGTTATGGCAGGAAGCGCAGGAAACCGTACCCGTAGAAGACAAACGCGGATCATGATAAAGCATTTTACCCAGTTCCACTTTTTCTTCGGTCGTCGGATTATTGGCAGGTGCAGGCGCGACGGTCGGTAAGGCTTTCCAAGCCGAAGCCACCGAAATAGAACTTATTAAGGCCAACGCTGTCACCAGCACACGAATTTTAAACATACTATCCTCCAATTGTTATTATTAATGTCATCAGTCTAAGGGCGATTTTTGTTCCCTGACGGGTATCAATGTCCCGGTTAACTTGTGTACCGCTTTGAATTGTAAAATATAACGTAGGCAAGATACAATTAAATTCCCATGTCGGCGCTTTACTTTGGCATTAACGTTTAGATAAAAAACCATCCTGCGGTTATTTTTTCAATCATAAGATCGTATTTACCGCACTCAGGAATCACTGCATACTCAATGCTTTCAGTAACATAAAGCTTCTTTCAATACTATCGGCCGGTTACGCGCCCATCCGCCTTCATGATAGCTTTACCCTGAAAAATATTATTAATGCTATCTTATTAACATACGTTCATACGCAGGCTTTTTCCTAATGATGCTCCGAATAAAATGTTTTTTCGTGCTGTTGCTGTTAATGATTGCAGATACTGCCCCAGTTCCTGTCGTAGGATCCATCTGCATGTATATCCTGTTGGCTCGTCCGCGCTGGTTTAAAGATCTGGTGGACCGGATTTACGGCGAATAGCGCACGCAGAGCCATTTAAACTAACCGGAAAATACCACATCAAAGCGCTGCATTAATCCGGCGATTTCTTTTCTATGCAGCGCCTGCACAGGCAGACTCAGATCGTCCGGCGTTAAGCCGCGCTCCTGCAAAGACTCCAATTCGGTATAAATATCGTTAACATCATAGATTTCCAGCGCGTTAAAAATAGCGGCCGTATCTTTCATGCCCGCAATTTCGGGACGCTGGCCCTTTTTTAACTGAAACACGCCATCGTCCAGCAACAAAATACTGACCGCTTGATCGAAAGCCGCCGTCGTCAAAATAATATCCAGCATTTCCTGGGCATAAGCGCCGCTGTGCGGAGGTTTTTGTAAAACAAACAAATAACTTTTCATAACCACTTATCCGAATACGATAAACCGATCCGCTACCAGCGTAGCTTCAACCAGTTGCCCCAAACCGGAAATGCGAAAACCCTCGGCCAGATCATCATCCTGTTTACCTTGTCGACTCGCTTCATCGGCACACAATAAGCCGCGCCGTTGTGCCGTAGAAATACACACCACCAAATCAATCCCATAGCGCCGCGCCAACTCACTCCATTGCGCGGCAAACTGCCGTTCATCATCAGGCGGCGTGGCGTATTTGAAAGCCTGATAAACGCCGTCATAATAAAAAAACACCCGAAACACATCATGGCCCTGCGCCAAAACGGCATTAATAAACCGATAGGCACTATGTCCGGCATTGGAGTGATAGGGGCCGACATTCACTTGTATGGCAAATTTCATCTTAAGGCGGTATTTTATTGAGTTGGGTTTATTTGAGATGTTTTATAATG
>PMJA01000025.1:1388-18144 GCA_003158415.1 Methylobacter sp. | reverse complement strand
TAATGACAACGACTTCCCTATCGGCAATATAGCGCAAGACATAGCTACTAAGCGGGACGAGGTTTGCACCCCCCGTCCCTAACGTTTTTACGATGCCCAAGCCAAGCAGCTATATAATCAACGCAATTTATGACAACCATGTCAAAGTTAAGAAAGCTCACCATTAAAGGTTATAAATCCATTCAAGACTTGGAAGACTTTGAATTGAGTAATCTTAATATTTTGCTGGGTGCAAACGGCGCAGGGAAAAGTAATTTTTTTTCGGTGTTTAAATTGCTTGCCGACATGTACGAACAAAATCTACAGCTACACGTTCAAAAAAACGGCGGCGCAGATGCGTTACTGCATTATGGACGTAAGAAAACCCTAAAAATGAGTATGGGTTTTTATTTTAAAGATAATGGCTATGAGTTTTCCTTGATTCCAACAAAGGATAATCGACTGATTTTTGAAAAAGAAGAGCTCTGTTTCACGGGTTATTGGAAGTATCCTAGCGGGGCGGTAGTATTTCCATCGTCGGAAATTATCAAATCAGCACACAGCGAAGCCATACTTAAAAATTCCGATCATAAATATGCACAATACATCAAGCCAGCGATTCAAAGCTGGCGCGTTTACCATTTTCACGACACCAGCGATACGGCTTTAGTTAAACAAATACATTCAGCGACTGACAATTTAAGGCTTAAAACCGATGCGGCTAATCTGGCGGCATTTTTATTGCGCTTAAAACAAAAATTCCCTAAGAATTACGAACAAATCGTCAAAACCATTCAATTGGTCGCGCCTTTTTTTGCTGATTTTGTCCATAGAGAAGATGAGCAAGCTATTCAACTGGAATGGTTAGAAGCAGGCAACCTGGACACGCCTTTTAAAGCCCACGTCTTGTCTGATGGCACATTGCGCTTTATTTGTTTAGCGACGTTACTATTGCAGCCCTTTCAGTTAATGAACGACACTATCTTGATTGATGAGCCGGAATTAGGCTTGCATCCTTACGCATTGGCGGTGTTGGCGGATTTAATCAAGCGGGCGGCTGAGCAAAAGCAAGTCATTATATCGACCCAGTCAGTTGAGTTAATCAACCATTTTTCAGCGAATGATATTATCGTGGTCGATAGGGTTAATGACGCCTCGACGTTTAAACGCCTTGATGAAGAGCTGTTAAAAGATTGGTTGGAAGATTACACGCTAGGCGATTTATGGAAACAGAATATCATAGGCGGAAGACCATCAAGATGATGCGTGTTTATGTTGTTTGCGAAGGGCAAACAGAATTATGAATTTGAAGGCTTATTGTTTTCCGATATTGCCAAATTAACCGAGATTGAAACAACTTGGGCTAAGGTGACCGATGCTTTACAAGCTATTCGTGACGGCGCAGAAACGCCCGAACATATTAATGAGGGTTACGAAACCAAACCTTCGGCACGCTTAGGCAAGCTTTTGCCTGTTCCTCATTATCGTAAAATATTACATGGCACAAAGGCTATTCAAGCCATAGGCATTGATAAGCTATTGGCGGAATGCCTGCATTTTTCCGAGTGGTATGGCCGGTTGATTGACTTGAAAAATTAAACTGAGCTAAAGCCAAGGTCGGGCAACCGCTTTTTGTTGCCCGACATTTCAGTCTAAAAGCAAATAATTAATATAAAAATGCCGCCTAAGATTAAAAAACTTGTTCGTGATTTAGTACGCGAGTGATGGTTTGCTATGCTAAAATTATCAGCATTGACTATCGGGNNACATGACTGATGATGAATTAAAAGCACTGGTAGCAGGTCTTGCTGTTGCTCAAGATCGCACTGATGAGCAAATGAAGCGTACTGATGAGCAAATGAAACGTACTGATGAAAAGCTGGAACGCATGGGCATTAACTTGGCTAATATTGGACAAAACCAAGGCGATGTAGCCGAAGAGTTTTTCTTTAATAGCTTAGCCAATGATACTCATTTGGGGAGCATTCACTTCGATGACATAGAAAAGAACGGTCATAAACGACGTGGCAAAACCGAAGAAGAATATGACATTATTATGACCAATGGTGATGCCATCGGTATTGTTGAAGTCAAATACAAAGCGCATGAAAATGATCTGGATAAATTAGATCGCAAGATGCAAAACTTTAAAAAATTGTTTCCCATTTACCAGAACTACAAACAATATGGTGCTATTGCCTCATTCCATATTAATGACGCGGCAAAAAGGGAAGCACTAAGACGCGGTTATTTTGTACTGCAACGGTGTGGTGATCTGGTTCATACCGAAAGTAGCGAGCATTTGACGGTGTTATAAAGCCAGGTTGGGCAACAGTTTTATTCAGCGCGTTCCCAAGCTCTGGAGACTGTGAAAGTATTATCAAAAACCACCTAAAATAGCGAAAAATGCACCGTAAATTATTGATTGTTGGCTGTCAAAATGAGTAATTTGGCTTAATTTCGGAATACTTTCACAGTCTCCAGAGCTTGGGAACGAGCAAAACATTCGGCAAAATACGCTATGCTATTTCGCCCCTACGCGCTACCGGCCAAAATTAAGCGGTAGAACTAAAGTGATGCCGGGCGATTGTTGGGGTGAATAATAGACGGGCGGCGGAACGCGGACGGGTTGCGCATAGCCATAAGGTTGCGGGTATCCGCCATAGCCATAGCCGTGCCATTCTTGATGGCCGCGATCCCCGTCCCTATAACCGCCTCCATTGCCGTGCCATTCTTGATGATCGTGATCCCCTCCCCTATAACCTCCTTCATTGCCATGCCATTCTTGATGACCGCGATCCCCGTCCCGATAACCCCCGCCATAGCCGTCGTCACGATCGGCGAATGCGGGCGATAATGACAATACGCTGATTGCCGAAGCAACAATGAGTCTAATCATGACGTTGCTGCCGGTTGACTCGAAATACCTGGATTTATGTAGTAAAGCTTTCATAGTGACCTTTCTTTTTTGAATGTTTGATGCGATTACAAACGACCTTAACGGGCTATTGTGCCTGACTCAGGCATCATCGTATTGGCATTCATTTGCTGATAGACTTCTTGTGACCCTGCTTGTGTTTATTTGCGTGATCACCTTCGCGGAACAAAATATCGGCTTCTTTTTTCTGTGCATCCGACATGTCAGCATAGAGGTCAGAAAAAACCGGGATCAGTTTCTTGAGGCCATCCGCATGAGCTTCAATGATCTCGCTGTAAGATTTGAGATCGTCGACAGCGCTTATATCCTTGGCTTGATCGACTCTGGCTTGCGTCAGGGTATCCAACTTTTTGGCATCGTCAAGCATGACCTGGGCGACCTTGCTCCATTGTTCTTCCTGCTTCGATGTGATCTTTAGTTTGGTATGCAAGTCCTTGATGCGCAATTCGGTGCGATCTTCGTGAGCATCTTTATCGGCAGCGGAAGCGATTCCCGGCGCAAAAATTAGAGTAGCAGCAAGGGCGGCCGATGTAATGAGACGTGTACCTGCACAAATGAATGGATGACTACGTAGTTTCATGTTTGTTACCTTAAGGTTATTGAAGTTTTGGCACTTGAAAATGACAGGCTTTGTCTTTAGACAACGCCATTATCCCTATTCTAAAAATTAACGTCCAAAATTCTTTATTCAATGTTAAAGGCCCGGTCGACATCGCGAAAGCAAAAATTCGCAATTCCTCGCAGCAACTCGATATTTCGCTAGGGCAAGTCACCAAAATCGGCGAAATCTTCCAGTTGGCCGAACCGCGTTTTTCGGATGAGATCGCGAAACAAGGCATGTGGCGTCCTTTAGATTTTTTGATCGACGGAAATGCAGGCCTTTATTTTCTCGAACCTTGAGCCCTATCCCAAAAATAGCCTAGTTTGCCATTCGGCGACCGGCCAGCAGGCTTTGCTGCAAGGCGTTGTTGTCTGCCCACAAATCGCCTGACAGCAGCCGTGCGATCTGGCCTTTCAATTCCGGGTCGCGGTCAGCTTCAAAAAAAAGGTTGTGGACGATGCCGGATTGGTAGAACCGCTCTACAAACAAGCGCATGGTGTTGAAACCCAGCTGGTAATCCTCGTCGTCGCCAGCGTGTAAAAGGGGATCGGCTTCGCGCCCTTCTTGCAGCCCCAGGTGGACTTGATCTGCGACGCGGGCCGCGCTGGTAAAGGCAAGGAACACGCCGGAAGAAAAGACCGGATCAAGAAAACCGGCCGCATCACCGCAGCAGGCATAGCGTAGGCCGTAACGGCTTTGGTTGGTGTAGCTGAAGTCCGCCTCGACGCGGACAGGTGCAAATTGTTCCGCCCCGTCCAGCAAACGGGTCAAAATCGGTGAGGCCTTAAGATAACGGCGCAGCAAGTCCTCCATCTCGCAATCCTTGGGCCGATCTTTCTGCACGACCAGACCCACGCTCAACCGCCGCCCGGATAAAGGGATGATCCATATCCAGCCAATGTCCACGACAGGCACATAAATACTGCCTGAACGGAACAGTTCTTCGGCCTCTTCGCTGGGTGGAATTTTCTCGAAGTGGGTATACACGGCGAATTTACCCAAGTTTTCGATACGCTCAATGGACTTGCTTTTCTTGCCCATCAGGGCGCTGCGACCTGTGGCATCAATCAGGTAGCGACTACGGTAACCGGCCTTGTCGGTGACAATGTCTACCCCATCCGGCAGGCAGGAAACCTCCAGAACATTCTCTTCTTCATGGGTATCCACGCCGAGAGCTGCGGCGTTTTGGAATAATAGCTGGTCGAAAGGGCCGCGTTCCACCTGATAGGCCTTGAGGTAGACGCTCAAGGGAAAATACATGCGTTGGCCTACGGTTTCGTCGATAAACACGGCCCCGCTCTTGAACTGGTTGCCTTGGCTCCAATCAATTCCTAACCTTTTCAACACCGGTTCGCTGAAGGGCAGCATGGATTCCCCAATATGGAAGCGCGGATGTTTGTCCCGCTCCAACAGCAAGACCTTACGCCCATGCTGAGCCAGCAAGGTCGCTGCCGTGGAGCCGGCGGGGCCTCCGCCGACGACCACTACATCGTAGTCAAAACCGTTTTGTTTGTTGTCGAACATAATTGTTAAGCCTGTTAATTTTTTGTATCCAGAAAACCGTTTTCAGTCGGATCATAGAAGCCTAACAAATCCAGTCTATTCTGTAAAATGTAAGTAATCATAACGGGACTGGAATAGTGTTTAATGGGCTTATCCTGACCTGCCAACCGGGGACAACCGNNGGAATGGCGGCCAATACAGGCATTCTGGCTGCCAACGATTCAAACAATGTAGAGAAAGCCTCCGCGCCAAAATGCGGACGAGCTATATGTGCGATAGCGTCGTCCACGGCCTCAGCCGCCAACACCAAGGCGCAGGCAAAAGCCCGCTCGCCCCTGGCGGTATCAAGGTACGTCGGCCAGCGTTCATCGTAACAGACCAGAAGCAATTCCCCTCCATGGCAGCTCAGTTGACACCAGGCTTCCAGCAAAGCCATCGCAAAGGTGTCACAACCCGCCGCCAAACTGCTGGAGGGCTGGGTGCATTGCTGAGCGATGCTCCAATAGCCGGCCGCCGTATTCTGTACCGAATTATGGAAAGCGCTAGGGGAAATGACACCCTCGGGCTTAACCAGTTCGGTGCAAAGCCGATCAGTGGTCTGTATTTCGCCTGCGACGCTGGCGAATACTGCGGGCAGTGCAGCGGCTGAGCGTCGGGTCTCCACACATACCGCTGACGCAACACTGAAAGCCATTTGCGTAGCTTGACTGGTGCGTCGGCGTAACATCGGCGGAATGGAATCGCGGTTNNCTCCAGCAACACACTGGCGTTGTTGCCGCCGAAACCGAAGGCATTACTCAATACCAGCCTGGGGCGCTGATCAAGAAGCGGCGTGGCGGTAACCGGACAGGGGCATTGCGGGTCGGATTGCTCAAAACCGCAGGTGCCGGGCACGAAACCCCGCTCCAGGGACAGCAGACTGACCACAGCCTCCACCGCTCCAGATGCGCCCAAGGTGTGGCCAAGCAAACCTTTTACGCCGCTACATGGCGGCGGATTAGGGAACAGATGGTTTACAGCTTTGGCATCCGCCAGATCATTCAGTATGCTGGCGGTGGCATGCAAATTGATATAATCGACCTGACTTACATCCCTCCCCGCCAGATGTAAAGCTAGTGTCATAGCTAAAACCGCCCCAGCCCCATCCGGGTGCGGAGCGCTCATGTGATGGGCATCGGAGGACTCACCCACCGCCAGAAGTCGTGGGCGGGCCGCGTTTTCCGAGTTTAGGCGTTCGAGCAACAATAGGGCCGCCCCCTCGCCTATGTTGATACCCCGACGCTTGGCGTCCATAGGGCGGCAGGCTTCGGGGGAAACCAATTGCAAACTGTTGAAGCCACACAAGGTCAATCGACACAAGCTGTCCACTCCTGCAACCAGAACTGCGTCGCAAAAGTCGGCCGCAATCAGTCTCTGCGCCGCCCCCAAGGCTTTGGCACTGGAAGAGCAGGCGGTGGAAATGCTGTAACAAGGGCCTTGCAATCCCAATTCGAGGTGAAGAAATTCGGCAGTGGCCTGGGCAGTCTGGATTTTCAGAAATTGGAAATCAGTCGGCATGACCCCGTTACGCTGAAAATGGGCGTAGGCGTTCTCCGAGTCGTAGATACCGGAAGTGCTGGTGCCCAACACCAGACCAATCCGTCCTACCCCATGACTTGCCATGGCGCGCTCCACAGTAGAGCGGAAATCACCTTGATTTAGCGCCTTGAGAGCCAACCTTGCATTACGGCTATCATAAGCCTTTAGGCCGGGGCGGATGTCCGGCAAAGGTGAAGTTACCTCGCCCACCAATGTCTCGAACGGAATATCGAACAAGCGCAAAGGCTTAAGACAGCTTCGGTTAGCAATCAGGCTTAAGTACAAACTTTCCACATCGTCCCCGGCGACGCTAACGCACTGGTAGGCTGTGACAGCGACAGGGGATATGTGTGACTGCATGGTCATTATCGGGTCGGCTTTTGGATGAGCAAAGGGCATAACAGGAATCCCAGCGTAACGCCCAGACTCACGGACAATGCTAGAATCGGCAAAGTCGGCGTCTTGCCCAAACCCAAGGCGCCGAATGATGCCAAGGTGGTCAAGGTGGACGCGGCGATACCATGATAGGTGACATCTGAATTCTCTCCCCGGTTATCCATGAAGAAGATACCGTAATCCACACAGAGGGAAACCGACAGCAACAGGCCGATCACATGTAGAAAGCTCACTTCCTCTCCCATCAGCGACCAAATGGCGAAGATGAACAGCACCGAAGCGACCGAGGGCAGCAAGGTTAGAACCACTTTGCGGATATTTCGTTGTTGCAGCAGAATGAACAACCCCATAACAGCGATGCCGATGGCCAGCATCAACAAAGACCTGTCCCGATATTGACCTGCCAGTTGATCCAACTGGTCTTTCTGGCTGAAATAACGGGTTCCTTCAAGACCCGCCAAACCTTCAGCCAGTTTCACGGGGTCATGCTCACCCAGCCAGATGGCTAAGACTGCGCCATTTTGGCCCTCTATTATCTGGCCGGACAGGATATGGCGTACCGGCGAGGCCAGAACGGTTTCGGGACGTAAGGGCTCCGCAATGGGAGGCGGCAGCCTGCCGAGTTTGTCCAACGAGAGGTCGGCCTTGACTAGACCGGCCCTCCAGGCCTCCTGAAATTGCGGGGTCAGAGCCTGAGCGTAAACTTTCGCATTTTCGGCCTGTAAATCCTGCGATACCAACCAGGGAAATAAGCCGTGGTATTCGCTGAGGATGCCAGTCTGCTTGAGCATTATCAGACGTCGCTCAACGGCTTCGGAACGCCGCAGGGCCGTTTCTATATCATCGGCCTGTACCAACACAAAACGCCCCGGCTCAATGCTGGAGAAATGAGAGCGAACCGCCTCGTCCTGTTGCTTGAGCTGATCCATATCCATGGCCAGTTTCTGCATGTCGTCCATCCAACGCAGTTGCGGCAGGGTAAAAAATGCCAATATGACGCCAGTTGCGAACAAACTCAATAATCCTCTACGGTGGCGACCGCAGAAACCTGCCCAGGCAGCGATGCCGGGCAGATGAGCTGAGTGCAGAGTGGACTTGGCGAGCAAGGCCGGCAATACCCAGCGAGTCAGCGCTAAAGAGGCAAAAATGCTGAACAGGGCGAATACAGCTATTTGTTCGAAGCCGGGGAATCCCGTCAACCCCAAGGCAGCGTATCCTATGATAGTGGTTAATCCACCCATGGCCAAACTGGGCCATAGCAGTCGTACGGCGTCCAGAGGCGGGTGACGATGTTTGGCGCAATGCACCATGACATGTATGGGGTAATCTGTACATATACCGATCAAGCTGGCCCCCAGGGCTAGCGTAAGACTGTGGACATAACCGAATACCAGGGCAGTCGCCAAAGTTCCAAGTACGAAGGAAGCGGCCTGTACCATCATGACCCAATGCAGCGCGGAAAAAGAACGGAACAGCAGCAAAAATACCAAGGTCACAGCCACGCTGGAGGCCACAGAAACCAAGGTGACGTCCCTGCTTATCTCGGTCTGGGCCGCCACGCTAAAAACCGGCACTCCGGCCATGGATAGCCGGAACTTTTCCCCGGCAGACTGATTCAGGCTGTCAAAACTTGCGCGGATGGCTGCTTGCAGGCGCAAATGCGCATCCGAATCCAGTGCGGCCGGTCGACTTTGCAGGATTAACGCACCACCGCCGCTATTCAAATTAGCTTGGCGCTGGAATTGGTTTTGCATATCTTTGAAACCGTTCAGCGATAACAGCAAAGAGTCTTGCTTGGCAATGGCCTTTACGAACCCACCCTGCGGCGAAAGCAGGGCTTGCTTTAAACCCTCGGCCCGACTCCCCAACTTGTCGGGATCGAACAGTGCGCTCCCGTCCTGCCGGGGGTTAAGGCTGAACAGCCGGGCATAGTAGGGAGCATAAGTGCGGATGGCGTCTATCCATTCACGGGGAGGCTCGTTGGCTGCCCACACATTCTCCACGCCCTCGATCTGTGCCAACTTCACCACCAGCTTGGCGCTGAACGCATCCATAGCTGCCGAAGCCGACAATGAACTGGCGTCATGCACCGCCTCATTGCCAGGATTCGAACCGTTGGCATTTTCTACCACCAGTAGATAGCGCCGCGACNNCGCCGCGACAGTTCGCCGGACTTCAACAGCCCGGACAACAGCCGGGAATCCTCATTGTCTGTGGCGGTAAAAAAGACGTTCAGATCCGACTCGACGCGGATTTGCCAAACGCTAGCCGCCAACAACAAGGGAAACAACAGCAAAAACCAGCGTTTTCTCCAAACGAAAGACACCCTCAATCCCCTATCGCTTCCAGCAGCAAACGCCGGATGGACTTTTCAACTTCCGGGCCTTCGGCAGTCTTCACCATAAGGTATTCAGTCGATTCGCCATCCGCCTGACGGATCAAAACCTGCTGTTTGCTGTCATCTTCGTTGCCGGAAATTTCGATAGTCGGGGCGCTCTCATCGTTTAAGCCCGGCTTGGGCGTCATCCGCAAAGTCCAAGCCTTGCCGTGTACTTGATGAGTAAAGTTATAGGTTGACTGCAATTGCTCAGTATGTCCCTGAATAATGGAACGAAACAAGGTGATCTCCTCCCCCGCCGCCCCGGCCTGAGCTATAAGCGCACTGTGGCGCTGCTGCTGTTCGGGATCCCAGTAATACATACGCTGTTCGGTGCTGACCATGATGACCCGCATCGGCTGCAGTTGCAGTTTGATCAAGCTGCCATCTACACCGGATAACATCATTCCCCGTCCATTCCAAGGGGAAGAGGATAATTCCAGTTTACGGGTTTCCTGGTAACTAAATTCCGCCGAGCCGTTATACCGGATGCGCCCGAGCAATTCTGCCAGTCCGGCCTCATTGGCAAGCCCCGCCATAGGCCATAAGACTAACAACAACCAAAGGCCGTACTTCATGACCCAATGCCCTTAAATGCTTCATGACCGTGCTTAACAAGATACTTAAGAGTTTCCAAGGCCGGGGGTATATCCATATCCGGGAAGCGGCGATGGCGGTAGAACCATTCCCCTATCGCCAGAAAAGCCATTAGCACATAAACAAGCCCCCCGGTATAAATCGCCCATGCATTCTGTCCGGCAATAGCGGGAAGCAAGGCGCATATCAACACATTGACGGCGAAAAAGAGAGTCCATGTCCAGGTCACTTCGCGTAGATATTCCGCAACGCCAGGTAAAAAATTCGGATATAGCAAGCGCACAAGGCGTTCGCACAAACTGGGAGGCATCCACAGCGTATGCCCAAACAAGGCTGTCAACCACAAATAGGCGAACGAAGGAACCAGCCAGATGAAATAGGCCTTGGCAAAAAATGCGCCAACCAGTAATAAGACACCCAACAGCAGACTGCCGATGCGCAAAACCGGCATCTCGGTTTTTAGGCCGCGCCAGATGGTCAGCGTGGCAAACACCAGCAATTCGAGGCTGGCAAAGCCTTGACTGACCAAATAAGTGCTGAAGAATGGAAAGGCAATCACAAGAAAAGCGATGCCGATCGCCTTACTTAGCTTAACCATGTTTAGCGGGTGCGATTGGCGGCTACAAATTCGGCCAATGACCGAAGGGATACAAAAATCTGATTATTGCGTTCGTCACCGGAAGTGATTTTGATACCGAATTGGCGATCCAGCATAACGCCTATCTCCAGCGCATCAATGGAATCTAAACCCAGACCGCCACTGAACAGGGATGCATCCGGTGACATATCATCAGGCATAATATCTTCTAGGCGCAAACCCTCAATGAGCATGGCTTTCAATTGGCCGATCAAGTCATCTGACATGGTTGATTAAATTCCTTTAACTAAAGATCATATCTTACACAAGATTCCTGTAGGATTCAAAACCACTTGAATTGGTGCGTAAGGAATGCCAAAATTACGTCCTAATCTAAACAGCCCCCTCACAATCATATCAGGCCTCTAAGTGCGCTTTTTTCTAGCTTTCAAGACACTGCTTTTTACCGTGCTCGTCCCCGGCACTGTGACTGTATATATTCCATATACGCTACTTTCCGGCTCTGACGGCAAAGGGGTAGTAACAAACGGGGCCTTAGCCTTAACCGCTGGATCATGCATCCTCATAGGGATCGCCATCTACCTACGCTGCGCCTGGGACTTTGCAGTCGAAGGCTTGGGGACACCCGCCCCCATAGATCCGCCGAGAAAACTGGTCGTAACCGGAATCTACCGCTGGAACCGCAACCCCATGTACCAAGGCGTATTGCTGATCCTGCTAGCCGAGTGCTTACTATCCCTTGACAGCAACCTTTTAGTATACACAAGCTCAGTCGCCCTGATTTTCCATGCTTTCGTCTTCTTTTACGAGGAGCCCATCCTCAACCAACTATTTGGCGAATCTTACAGACACTATTGTCGTATAGTGCCACGCTGGGGTATTGCCTTTCAGCCTTACCCCATTAATCCCGCCTGATTACGGATAACCCTATGGATCTATCGTACGGTGTATAATAATCCTTTAATCCTTCACAATCTCAATCCATTGAAAAAAAAACTTAAAAACTTCATCTTCACCGAACTCATTTACCATGAAGATCCAGCATCTTTTGGCGAAGATGCAAACCTTTTGGAGGTAGGGCTTGACAGCATGGGCATTATGCGACTGATCATGTTCGCCGAGAAGGAATTTGGCGTGACCCTGCCGGATACAGAAATCGAACCTGACAATGTCCAAAGCCTGAACGCACTCGAAAAATGGATAAAACATACCAGTCAAGCTCAATGAAAGAAACCGCTGATCTACGCTTCAACCCAGCCGACTACTTCACCTTCGTACTCGACCAGGAAATCCGCAATGACGGCATGCCGGGCGGCTATTGCGGGTTTGCGCTGGAACTGGCGGAGCAGCCGAATCTGGAGCGACTGCAAGAACGGCTGGATCTTTTGGTAAAACATTTCCCCATAGCCTCCGCCAGCATTACACGTCAGGGCAAGCGCTACGCCTGGACGCCAACCGGTCGGCGCATCGAACTGGAGCTCCATAAATGCCGTCAAGGTGACCATAAAGAGCAGGAACCCCGTCGTATCCTGCTGGACATCTTTAACCGCCAAAACACCTCGCCCCTAACCGTGCATTGGATAGATGACGAAATCGGCGGAACCTTGCTGCTAAACTGGAACCATCCGCTCATGGATGCCCGTGGCGCAAAGATTTTACTGGATTTTCTCGCCTCAGATAATCCCGAAAAATTTAAGGAAACTCCGCCGTTGATTGAGGAAAAATTGGCCCAATGGAGTTTCTGGAAAAAGTTCCGCCTGCTCCTCAAGGCCAAACGACACAACAGCATAGCCAACAGTGTCGATAGCTGTTTGCCAACTCGGGTTGAGCAAGGCCCGCAAGCATTACGTCTGAAAGTGCGGCGCTACAGCGTAGAAGAGTCGCGGCGGATTGCCGCTCTGGCTCAAGAGCACACCGGACTTGCCGGACGAACCCTGTATTACCTCGGTTGCTTCATCCGGGCCATGGAACAGGCGGGGCCACCCGCCGCCAAGGCGGGGTATTGCATACCCTACGCATTCAACCTGCGCCGCCAGAACGCCCCCACTCCACTATTCGGCAATCATGTGGGCTGCCTGTTCGCCCGCGCCACCCGCAAACAGGCGCAGGATAGGAAAGGCTTGTTCAAGCATTTGCTTACGCAATATCAGCAGACCATTCGGGAAGAACTTGATCTGGCCTATCTCCCGCTGATGTGGCTGGGCCAGTGGCTATCGCCAGCCAAATATGCCGGATTATTGCGAAAACAGCACAGCGGCGGCGAATTGAGCTCACTTTGGTTTTCCGACATCGGCGACCTATCCTGGGGGGAAAAAGGCTTCCTGGGCGTCCCGGTCACCGGCGTGTCCCATCTATGCTGGATGCCGCTGCCTCCGGGACTGGCGCTATTGGCCGGACAGTTGGATAGTCGGCTGACCCTATCCTACAGTTACCTGCATCCGGCGATAGATGAGGATTGGCTGGACACTGTCCTCAAGCTTATGGACGCTGAATTGCTGGAAAGTGCCGAGGCTTAGGTGATGCTGCTGGAACCCTATCTGCGGCAATGCCGACATCAACCCGAAGCGATAGCCTTAGTGGAGAATGGCCGCAGCTTAACTTACGGGCAATTACTAACACAATCGCAAGCCATCGCTGCCGGACTGCAAGAGATGGGTGTCAAGCCTGGACAGCCTGTCGCCATTCATCTTGAGCGCGGTATCGACGCCACAATTGCATTATTCGGCGTACTGTTAACGGGGGGGTGTTATGTGCCTCTGGATCTAAAAAACCCGACGCCCAGATTGTCCTTCATCGTCACCGACGCCCAGGTCTCGGTGGTGCTGGGTTTGGGCGCTACGCCCACATGGCTGGACAAGAAGCTGTGGTTGGACATCGACGCCTGCTCCGAGGCCCGGCCACTTCCGGTCAAAATTCAAGCGACTTCGCTGGCCGCCATCCTTTACACATCCGGTTCCACCGGCCAACCTCGCGGTGTGGCCTTAAGCCACGGGGCAGTAGCTACTTTCGCACTATGGGCTGCCGATCTTGTTGGCTTGCAGGCCAATGATCGGATCGCCAGCAGTACACCATTCTTCTTTGATCTATCCACTTTCGACCTATACGCCGTCCTGGGACGAGGCGCCAGCCTGTATTTCCTTCCTTCAGCCCTAAACATGGCTCCGGCCCGCCTCAGCGCCTGGCTAAAGGAGCACGTTATCAGCGGCTGGTACACCGTCCCTTCCCTGCTAGCCTTCCTGGCCTACAAAGGCAATCTTGCGCAAACTTCTTTGGAATCCCTGCGTTTTTTGCTTTTCGCCGGGGAAGTGTTCCCTAGCCCTGCCTTGATGAATTTGGCAGCCAACCTGCCCCATACCGCCTTGTACAACTTCTTTGGCCCCACCGAAACCAATGTCTGCTGTTATTGGCCGGTAAACCGAGCAAAACTGGCGGCGAACCAGCCCATTCCCATCGGCCTGCCCGCCGCAGCTTGTGAACTTCGCATCCATGCCGAAACCGGCGAGCTATGGGTGCGCGGCCCCAGCTTGGCGAGTGGCTATTGGAGCGATGGACGATTGCAGCCCTTCCTCAATCAGGATGGCTGGTACGCCACCGGCGACCGGGTGAGCCGGATTGATGGCGAATACCACTTCCATGGCCGACTGGGGCGCATGATAAAATGCTCCGGTTATCGGGTCGAACCGGCAGAGATTGAAGCGTCAGTCAATGCCATGGCAGGGGTGAAAGGCTGCGCCGTAGTCGGTGTCGACGACCCTGTCACCGGGCAGCGTCTTTCCCTGGCGCTTACTCTGGAACCCGATATGACACTAGATAATATCCGCAATGCCCTGACCCGGCAATTTCCGTCATACATGCAACCTAAACACTGCATCGTACTGGAAGAACTGCCCCTCCTGCCCAACGGCAAACTGGATTATCAGCGCGTGCATGCCCTGCTGGACGCAAAACAATGAGTAAAATACTGGATTTTTCTGGACTGCCGCCTTATGCAGAAACACCGAACGAAGAGCAAATTCGATCCCGTTTCCAGAGGGTGGCCGATCAGGGAGCATTGCGCCATGCGCTCCCACAAAGTTTTGGCGGGTTTGGCGACGGCTTTGTAGATTTATGCAGGACCCATCGCCGCCTGGGCGAGGCTAGCCGTGATCCCGGCCTTATGTTGGCAGTGAACGCCCATCTATGGGGATCGGTATTCCCCATTTTGCTCTACGGGAACGAGACACAACGGGAACAGTTCCTGCCGCCGATGATTTCCGGGCAATGGCTGGGCGGGCATGCCATTACCGAGCCGGGCTGCGGCTCCGATGTGCAGGCCATGATTAGTTACGCCGAACGTAGCGGTCAAGACTTTATTCTAAACGGCGAAAAACGCTATATCACCAATGTTCCCCTGGCAGACTGGCTAGTAGTCTATGCCAAGCTGGATGGGCGCATCAGCGCATTTCTGGTCTCCCGTCAGGATCAGGGCTGTACCTTCACGTCTGTCGGTGCTTTGGACACCTGCCTGGGCAGCTCCACCGGAAGCGTCATCCTTAAGGAATGTCGGCTTGATAATCAACGCCTGTTAGGCAAAGCCGGGGCAGGCGCACAGATGATACAGAAAGCCCTGGAGTACGAGCGGGCCTTTGTATTTGCAGGCATTGTCGGCATCATGGCATGGCAACTACAGGAGGTGGTTCGTCACAGCCGGGAAAGAGCTTCTGCGGGCGTACATTTGGGGCGCCATCAGGCCATCGGCCATCGCATTGCGGATATGAAGCTTCGTCTGGATACTATAGACTTATGGCTAGGGGAATGTGCAAGATTATGCGACACCGGTCAGCGCCTGACGATGGCTTCGGCGCAAACTAAGCTCTATGCCGCCGAAGCGTTTTTACAGTCCAGTCTGGACGCCGTACAGATCATGGGGGCGGCTGGATTAGAGCCCGGTTGTGCGATGGCAAGACTGGTGCGTGACGCCCTAGCTGGTCGGCTATTTTCCGGCAGTTCGGAAATACAAAAAAACCTGATCGCCGCTTTGCTTGGCACCGGCGACGCTTACCGGGTCTATCCCCCGCCCTGCAAGCCATGACCCCGCTCTCTGTTTACCGGCATTGGCGCCCTACCCCGCTGATCACTGGCTCCTTTTTTTTCACCTTAGCTGCAGCAATGGTGGCGGTGATCGAACCCGAAATATCGCTTTGGGCCGCAACAGCCGTTGCCATAGACATTGTGATATTAACTTTTTCAGGACTCTGGCCCCGCTGCAACCTATTAGGGCCCAACTGGACTTCCCTGCCTCAAGCCTCAATTACCCGAGGGGAGATCGCCATCACTATTGACGATGGCCCAAACCCAGAGATTACACCCGCCGTTCTTGACCTGCTGGATCGTTATGGCGCGAAAGTCACGTTCTTCTGCATAGGCGAAAAGGCGCGGCGTTACCCGGACTTATGTCGAGAAATAGCCGCCAGAGGCCATGCCGTTGAAAATCACAGCATGCGCCACAGACACTACTTTGCATTACTGATGACCGGCGGGTATTTTTCTGAGCTAAAAGCCGCCCAGGAAATCCTGACCTCCATAACCGGCATCCGACCTACCTTCTTCCGTGCGCCCGCCGGTTTGCGTAACCCGTTACTGGATCCGGTGCTCAGCAGACTCGGCCTGCAATTGGTCAGTTGGACCCGCAGGGGATTTGACACCGTAGAGCGTAATCCGAATGTGGTACTGGCGAAACTGTTGGATGGTTTGAAAGCTGGCGACATACTGCTTCTACACGATGACAATGCTGCCCGAACAACCTCGGGCGTCCCGGTTATACTCGAAGTGCTTCCGCCCCTGCTGGATACCATCGCCGCTGTAAAACTATGTCCGGTAACACTGCGCGAGGCGCTGCCCTCTCCGGCTTTTGAGCAGGGAGATACAATCAAGTAAGCCTGCACCGTAGAAAACTGACCGTTTCAATCCGCTCCCGGCTTTTGGGCCGGGAGATACTGTTTGCCCTTGTAGCTTGAGCGGCTCAGATACTGTTTCAATCCGCTCCCGGCTTTTGGGCCGGGAGATACCGATAGTAACGCCTCAGTCTTTGCGCGAAACAGCGTTTCAATCCGCTCCCGGCTTTTGGGCCGGGAGATACCGATTAATGTTGGGGCTATGTACGCAATGGGGCCGTTTCAATCCGCTCCCGGCTTTTGGGCCGGGAGATAC
>PMJA01000025.1:0-1233 GCA_003158415.1 Methylobacter sp. | reverse complement strand
ACAGGGTAATTGTCGCCGAACATATCGTATTGTATCCAGCAACGCGAAAGAGGATTTTGTTATCGGCATTGGACACTTCATCACTAACATTATGAATTTATTTCTTTTCAATTTCAGGCGGTTAAAGCGGCTGCGAACCTACCGGGGTTTTCGGCATCACTTGAGGTTCGCGGTTTTTTATACTATGAGCGTACTTTCAAAATCCGTCGCCAGACTATTGCCGAATTCTTCGCGGTTTTTCGCCAAGGGTTCAATAATCCGGTAGATTCTCAAGCTGTCTTGCACTTCATCGATTTCTTTTAGCAACTGATCTTTTAATCTAGCCATTTCCATGACGTTGACCTGACATTCAAATACCGATTTTTGCACCCGTTGGCCGTAATTTAAACAGGTTTTTGCCACCCGTCTTAAACGTCTGCGGCCTTCACGGGTTTCGGTAGAAACATCGTAGGTAATTAATATCATCATGGCTATGGCCTATTGTTGCAGAAAAGGCAGATACGCTTCTATGTCGCCGCGTAAATAGCGCGCTAACAGTCGGGCTTGAATTTGCGGCAATAGACCGATGTATATGGCTTGCTGTAGCACCGGATGATTGATTTCTTCCTGTTTTCTGGCCTGAAAAGCAGCAATGACGATTTTGCGTCCGGCATCGTTTAACATGACGCTACCGCCTTCCCGGTAATCGAAATCTTTGTCTTGCAGTTGCTCCCGGTTAATTAAGGTCAAGGCCAGCCGGTCGCATACGGGGGCACGAAACTCTTCCAATAAGTCTAACGCGAGAGATTGCCGACCCGGCCTTACGGTATGCAGAAAACCGAGTTGCGGATCCAGGCCGACAGTTTCCAGCGCAGATCGGCAATCGCCCAAGACCAGCGCATAAAGAAAAGAGATCAGCGCGTTAAAACAATCCAGCGGCGGCCTGCGGTTGCGGGTAGTGAAAGCAAAAGATTCCCGCGCCGAGGGGCGTATAAGGTTGGGCAATGCGGCGAAATAAATACGCGCGGAATCGCCCTCCAAACCGCGCACGGTATCGGCGGATTCCGTCAACGACAATTTGCTGAGGTTTCCGGCCAATAATCGGGCCGAGTGTACCAGGGCCGATTTTTCCTGTTCGTTTTTGCTGTCGCGTGCGCCGCGCATTAATACTTGCCGACTGTTGCGGATTTTTCCGGCAATGAATCGCCGGGCGATATTTAAACTTTGCTCGGCATTATCAGCCGTTCTGTATTG
>PMJA01000316.1 GCA_003158415.1 Methylobacter sp. | reverse complement strand
CAGGACTAGAATCGGGCGAAGAACGACGTCAGTACTCATCACGCTCCGCGTGATGCTTCCCTCACGCGGAGCGTGAGGAGTACATTCGCCCTTGTTCCCAAGCTCCAGCTTGGGAACCAACGGTACGATAACCGCCCTCGCCAGCAGTGTCTGATTTTCCGGATTGACGCTTTGCCCCAACAACGTGATTTTTGCGCTGACCGGGCTGTTTTCAACCAGTACCTGATCGCCGATTTTAATGCTGCCTATGTGTTCAGGAGGAATATTAATCTCCAGCCAAAGCTCGTCCAGATTGGCAATACGATATAAGGGCGCCAATATATCCATGCGTTCACCCGCCACAGCCATCCTGTCCATCACGACCCCTGAAATAGGCGCATGTACATTGAGCAGGCTGCTTAACTGGCGGGTTTTGGTCAGGCGGTTGATTTCGCCGTCCGTCATTCCGGCGATTTCCAGCAGTTGCTTATGTTCATTAACTTCGGAGACAAAGGCGTTATATAGACTGCTGGTTTCCTGCCAGCGCCGTTCGGCAATGACGCCTTCTTCCGCCAGCTTTTTATCCCGTTGATAAGAAAACGATCCTAATTGCATCTCGCTGACGGCTTTAAGGTACAGGCGTTGCATAGACAACAAATCAGGGCTGTTAAGCTGCGCCAACACGTCGCCTTTTTTAACCTTGTCACCCAATGCCGCATTCAGTTTGGTAATAAGACCGGCCTGGGAGGCGCTGACTATATATTCCTGGGTGGGTGGAATCACCACTTTGGCAGGCGCCGTTAATATCGGGATTTGTTTGACAGGTGTGAGTTTTCCCAGGATAACGCCCAGATTATTAAAATAATCCTGTGATATGTGTATCTTATTGTCCGCAAAAACCTGCGGACAAAAAAGCAATGAGGCGCTTAAAAGCAGACACAAAGCGAATTGCTCTTTTAGCCTTTCGACTTGCGCCTTGGGCCTTAACGCGTTAATTATTTTCATGGTATAACTCCGACCGCCTGATTATAAAGCGCCTTATCCCGCTGTAACATGACTGCGCGTTCTTTCGCATAGAGTATGGCTTGTTGGGTTCGGGACTCGATTTTTAATAAATCCAGCAGATGGATTTCACCCACGGAAAAAGCCAGTTGCGTCATGTTTAACAGCTCTTCGGAAACCGCTTTTTGTTCATTGGCCGTGTCCAATTCAACGCGGTTCACTTCCAGGTTATGTTCTGCTTCGTGATGCGCCTGTTCCAAAGTGCGGTGCAGCTGCTCGCGTTCGGCGATTAATTTGTTTAATTCGACATTGACCGCTGCAATGTGCGGTTGCGCATGAGCGCTGCCGCCAAAAGGCACGTTCACGCCGACATTGAAAAATTCCGCATGGTTACTGCGGTAGTCAACGCCTTCATCGCTTAACAGTCCGGCGACGGCATGGCTTTGCCCTGAACCTATCGCTTTAATAGCGTTAAGCTCAGCCTGCTTGCGATCAATCTCACTATTAACTGCAACCAGGGCCGGATGGTTTTGCCCGTATTCCTTTAATGCCGCCAGATTTTCCTCATAAACACCCGGCACTTTATTGGTTTGGGTAATAGAGGTGTAACGTTTGCGGGAGTGCATAAGCTCCGCTTCAGCGACGGTGAATACCGAACGTTTTTGCAATAATTCGGATTTTGCCAGCAATTCATCGGCGCGAGGCAGGTCGCCCAGCTCCACGCGGCGCTGGATGGTTGCCAATAAGCGCTGATAAATACCCAGCTCCGCCTGTGCCTGCTCATAGCGTATTTTTGCCAAAGCGATTTCCCACAAAGCGCCCCTAACCAGTCCCGCGACGCGTAATCTAACCGCTATCGCTTGTGATTCGGCGCTGGTTTCAGCCTGACTGGCCAGCTTATGTTCCGCATCGCGCTGCCCCAAGTTCCATAGCGGCACCTGTACGCCTACCGTCCCGTAATTCAGTCTGAAAGAGGCGATAGACTGATAGCCCAGCGATGCTTGTGATGCCCCGGCTGTCCAGCTTTTACTACGCTCCTCAATAGCGGCGGCTTCTTCTTCCAATGCCGTAAGCCAGCTTGCATCAGGATATTTTTCCATCGTTAAATCAATGAGTTTAGGCAAAGTCAGCGTTGCGTCAACGGCGATGGGGTCAAGATGATCAACCGCATGACCCAATTCGGTCTGGCTCCAGTCTGAGGATTGGGAGCGGGCAGGCAAGGGAGTCAGCAACAAGAGTCCCGGCAAGAAAACAATATACACCAGCAAGAGTCCGGGCGCGGGTTTCCTGAAGCGATTCAAGGAAAACATAGTAAGCTCAATGCGGACAATGACCGCGTGGAAGGCAAAAACGCGCAGGCGCGTTTGTTTACAAAGACACGCAAACGCATCTTATACGAAACGAAGGGGATTTATAGCGATGGCGGTGCTCGGGGTGGGGGCGATGGAATAAATAAACGGTAAACCAGTTGTGGAGGCTGTACAGAAAAATGACTATCCAACCGGGAGATGGCGGCATTAAATGCGGCAGACGGTTGATGCAGATAATAGCTGTTATCTGCATCAACCCTGTGAGTCCGGTTTTGTTTAAGCCCCAAGTCAACACCGACTATCATGCCGTCTACAGCGACGGCATATATCGCCGTTTGCATCTGGGCGGCCAGCGTATCAGCTTCAGCGCCGTAGTGTTCAAGCCCCGGCACATGCAGCCCCAGCGATGGACTAACTTCACTCGCATGGGCATGTACCAACGGTGCAATGAATTGCAGCATCGTCAGAAAAATGACCAGAAATTTGCGTAGTGTTGGAAACATGCGGCCTATGCTATATTTGTAAAAACAATTTGTTGTGTTAATTATAAGCTCAAATAGCGATGGGGCCTGAAAAATTTGCCTGGAGCTTGTTTTATTTTAATGCCCGCCTGCTTGGCAAGCCGGGGCGTTGAAATTAAAAACCGCAGTTTTTAGTTTTATATTTTCCAGGCAAAAAAAAGGGAAGGCTCACGCCTTCCCTTTTTATAGGTTCGATTTTAAGCGCCGTGCTTAGAAGCCGAAACCGAGCGATCCGCCTGCGGTCAAACCGTTGACGTTGGTGCCATCAAGTGAAGAAGCCGCTAAGAAGTAACGTACGTCAGCACCTAAATACAAGCTTTTCCAGATATTGTAATCCACACCGCCGCCGAAATTCATACCGGGCTTTAGCACAGTAATGGTATTGGCCTGACTTGGCGGGCTGATAACGTTTAAGGTAAAACCGATTGGAATAATCCAAGGTCTGAGCTTGCTACCTTCAAGGAATTTTATTTTTGGCGAGGCGCTGATTCTCAGCATACTTTGACTTGCTGATGAGCCTGCAAGTGTGTTGTGACCCAAAAGTGTCGGAGTCAAGCCACTGGTGAAGCTACCCAAATCGACATAATTGATATCCAGTTCACCCAACAGNNCGGTCTTTTGCATCAAACCGAACAGGTCATTATTCAGGCCGAAATCAATACCGGCGCCAAAATTCCAACCGTTACGGTGACCCGTGCTAGTATCAGCCAATTGATAATTAGTACTGCCAGTACCGACAGTATTTGTGGTAGCCGCCATAGCCTGATCATTCAATGCATAACCGCCACGGAAATACAGCATGTTGTCTTTGCGTTTTTCTTTTTGTATCAGCTTAGTCGACGTAGTCTCAACGGTCGCCATTCTGGCATCCAGTTCCTGAACTTTTTGGGCGTCTACGGCAGTGACGGGGGCGGTGCTGTTGACTTGCGCCCGTAAGCTGGCGATTTCATCCTGCATGGCGCGCAGTTGAGCTTCCATCAAGTCAGTTTTGCTAGGCGTTGCATAGGTAGTTTGTGCAGCCGCTTTTTTATGCTTTTGTTTAGCAGCCACTTGCGGAGAAACTAAGGCTGCCGCCATAGTTAATGTTGCCAAGGCTACGCCCAGGTGTAATTTATTTTTAGTCATTGGTTCCCCCTCATGAGGTAGTTATGTACAAAAATTTGCTTTAATACAACAAATTCGATTTCACGGAAGCAATAATAGCAGCAAATCCATTTCCCCACAAGTTTTAATGCTGTTTTTTTATTAGCTATAAGCCTTTAATTATCAATGAGTAACGACATAGTCCTGATTATGGTTGTATGATTGTATGCAGAAAGCAACATAAAATATCAAATAATCCTATTTACAACCCGGTTAAAATTCTTCATGCTGGATGCTAATATATGCATTTACATTAAGAAAAAATAATCCACCGCAAGTATTAGCGAAACTGCAATCGCTGTCTATTGAACAAGATGGTTTAATAACGGAAAGCTGGCTGTAATTACGGCAAGCTATATAATGACCGAACCTTATAGATCTATTTTTTAGAACATTCGCTTTTTCCAACCCATGACTAAAACCCCGGATATTACTATTATTGGCGGCGGCGTTATCGGCCTGCTGACCGCCAGAGAATTTTTTAATGTCGGCGCCACCGTGACGGTTATTGAAAAAAATTTGTTAGGTCAGGAATCATCCTGGGCGGGCGGCGGCATTTTACTGCCGCTTTATCCCTGGCGGCAAGCGCAGGCGATTACGCGTCTGGCCATACAAAGCCTGTCTTTGTATCCCGCTTTGGCCGCGCAGCTGATCGCTGATACAGGCAAAGACCCGGAATGGACGCCTTGCGGCTTGTTGATCACCAAAAATCCGGATATTACAGAGGCCCTTGACTGGTGCCTGAGCAACCACATTGCATACCAACGCCCGGACGCAGACTTTTTTAACGGTTTGGTAACTGAACCGGATAACCCGCTATGGCTGCCT
>PMJA01000418.1 GCA_003158415.1 Methylobacter sp. | reverse complement strand
CACGCTGGAAAACACCCATTATTTACCCCATACCATCCATCTGCATGGCGTGGATCATCCCTGGATGACCGCCAAAGGCGAGGATAATGACGGCATGGAAGTGCATGCGGTATTCCCAGGTAAAAGCCATACTTATGAAATACAGCCCAGACATGCAGGCACCATGCTTTATCATTGCCACGTCCAAACCGCGCAACATTTTATGATGGGGTTGAGCGGTATGTTTATCGTCGAAGAAAATCAGCCCAACAACTGGCTGCAAACCTTCAACATCGGCGCGGGACAAGTGCGTCATCCATCGGCTGCGGTAAAAAAAGCCTACAACCAGGAATATGACCTGCATTACCAGTCCGTCGATAAAAAACTGGCGCAAATTATCCAGACGGCTAACGATCCAAGGCTTATCGCACAACGCATGGCGAGGGACTATAACATGACCGAGTCGTTTGAGAATTACTTTATGTTGAACGGTCATTCCTTCCCCTACACGTTGCGCGACGCGATGATTATCGCCGATGAAAATGAGAACATAAAACTGCATATCGCCAACTTGCAACGTTCGTCGGTCGCACTCCATATCCACGGACATAAAGCCACCGTTACCGCGCTGGACGGCGTTGAACAACCTGCAGGACTGCAAGTGACGCAGGATGTGTTCGACATCGCTCCGGCGCAACGCACCGACCTGCTCTTGAAAACCAAAAACGACGGTTTGAACAGCTACGGCCCCGGTCTGTGGATGTTTCATGACCATGTCCCCACCGGCACCACCACCGACGGCATGGAACCCGGCGGCAATATAGCTATCCTCGCCTACAAGCCGTTCCTGGATGCGCAAGGCATGCCGAAAATGCACGATGAATTGTTCGACCAGATATTTAACAAAGACTACTATGCCAAAAAACAGGCGGTTTGGGCTACTCCGTTGCTGGGCGACGCAGGACGACTCGCGCCGAATTATTTACACATCATACTATTCGGTCTGGTCGCCGGTTTAATTATCGGCCTGCTGGTTTTTAGCGTTCTGGCTTACAATCGAAATCAAAAACTATGAAATCGTTAATAATAGGTTTATTGATGCTGGGCGTTATAGCACCGGCGTCTGCGATGAATCACGGCGGCATGTTGATGGATGAAAAAGGCATGATTATGAACGCCAACAGCGACACACTTCCCCGAGACTGCACGGCGCTGTCGGAAACCGTCGATATAACTATCCATGCCGGTCAAAAACACGCGCAAAAATTCACTGGAAAAATGTTCGCCTTCGACAGCCAAGAATGGAATGTCAAACCCTGCGCCAAAATCAACATCACCTTTATCAACGATGACCAGATACNNACTTTTATCAACGATGACCCGATACGCCATCAATTAATGATACACGGCTTGCCCGGTTATTTGTACCCCGACGGCATGTTTCATCTGGAGCTTTACGGCGAAGGCCAATTGCAGGCATCGCTGATTATGCCCAGCCTGAAAAAAACCTATCTAGTCCATTGCGAAGTACCGCAACACATGGAAAAAGGCATGAAAGCACAATTAAAAGTGGGTGGCGGCGACGGCAATTTACCCAGCATTCCCGGTATCAGCGCACCGGTAAAAGCCGACATTTATCCGGTAGATTGGAGTTCATTAACCACCGCTATATTGCTGCTCTGTGTGCTGGCGGGTTGCGCCATCCCGTTTTTTATTATCATCAACGCGCGGAGCATCAAGGGCGTGTTGCAAAAAGTGCTGACGAAGTTTAATTTTAAACGTAAGCAGGGCAGCATTAACTAACCTAAGAATGATTTATTGCCGGGTTTATTGCACTAAAGACCAAAAAGGCTGGATAATCTGCAACCTTCTTTACCGGCAAACACTTTTGGCATGGAATTTAATTTAATCAATACTGACGGACACGCACGGCGCGGTCGCCTTACTTTTGCTCGCGGCGTAGTGGAAACGCCGATATTTATGCCGGTAGGCACTTATGGCGCGGTTAAATCATTAACGCCGGAAGATTTGACCGGCGTCGGTGCACAAATTATTCTGGGCAATACCTTTCATTTAATGTTGCGGCCAACCACGGCTGTCATTAAGGCGCATGGCGATTTGCATGATTTTATGCACTGGGACAAGCCTATCCTGACCGACTCCGGCGGTTTTCAAGTGTTCAGCTTGGGCGCGTTAAGAAAAATTACCGAAAAAGGCGTCACCTTTAAGTCGCCCATTAACGGCAGCGCCATTTTTATGGGGCCTGAAGAATCCATGCAGGTGCAACTTGACTTGGGCTCGGACATCGTGATGATATTCGACGAATGTACGCCCTATCCTGCGACCGTTGCCGAAGCCGCAGACTCCATGCGCCTGTCGTTGCGTTGGGCCGAGCGCAGCAAGCTGGCGCATGGCGATAATCCGTCGGCGCTGTTCGGCATCGTGCAGGGCGGCATGTATGAGCATCTGCGCCAGGAATCGATAGACGGCCTACTGAACATCGGTTTTGACGGTTACGCCATCGGCGGCTTGTCGGTGGGCGAACCCAAAGAAGAGATGATGGCGACGCTGGATGTCATACACAGCAAAATGCCGATCGATAAGCCGCGCTATTTAATGGGCGTGGGCACACCGGAAGACCTGGTCGAGGCGGTCAGGCGCGGCATTGATATGTTTGATTGTGTAATGCCCACGCGCAACGCGCGCAACGGCCATTTGTTCACCCGCTTCGGCGTGGTGAAAATCAGGAACAGTCAATATGAGTTTGATACCGGGCCGCTGGATGAGTCCTGCGCTTGTTATACCTGCCGAAATTATTCGCGGGCCTATCTGCGGCATCTGGACAAATGTAAGGAAATGCTGGGTTCCCGGCTCAATACTATTCACAACCTTTATTATTATTTGAGCCTGATGCAGAGCTTGCGTGATGCGATTGAAAAACAGGAGCTGGATGTTTTTGTTAAGGAATTTTACCAACAACGAGGAAAAGCCGTGCCGTCTATGGCATAATAGCGGACTTTTTTAAATTACAATAACAATTGAGGATAACCATGAGTTTTTTTATCTCTGACGCTTTAGCGGCGGCCGCCCCCGCCGCCCAACAACCCGGCCTTGAAGGCATGCTGTTTCCACTGGGTATACTGGTGTTTTTCTACTTTTTGTTTCTGCGCCCTCAATCCAAGCGCACCAAGGAAAAGAAACTTATGATCGCCGCAATGACTAAAGGCGCCGAAGTGGTAACGGCCGGCGGCATCTTAGGTAAGGTTGTTGATCTGGATGATAATTTCATCAAGCTTGAAATTTGTGACAATACCTTTATTCAAGTACAACGTCAGAGCATAGAAAGCATGATGCCCAAAGGAACTTATAAAGCCATCACTAAAAAAGTAGCCCTTAATAAAGTTTAATGTGATAGCGCGCAGCCTAAGTCAAGCCGCTTGATTTTAGCTAAAGCACGGTTTAATTATTGGAATAACACATGCAAAACCATTTCCCACTTTGGAAAAATCTATTAGTCCTGATTGTTTTCGGCATCGGGATTATTTATTCGTTACCGAATTTGTACGGTGACGATCCTTCCGTTCAGGTGTCGTCGACACTCGCCGCCGCTATAGAACAGAACCAGGCAAACCGGATCGAGTCTGACATTAAAACCGTTGGCGTTCCTGTCAAAGCCTTTGAATTTAATGATGGGCGTATTTTAGCGCGATTTAATAATACCGATGATCAGCTTAAAGTAGCTGATTTTTTGAGAGATAAAATGGGCGGCGACTACACGGTTGCGTTAAACCTGGCGCCTACTACACCCGCTTGGTTGCGTGCTGTAGGCGCTAAAGCTATGTATTTGGGACTGGATTTGCGTGGCGGGGTGCATTTTCTGCTGGAAGTAGATATGGATGCCGCCGTCAAGCAAACTGAAGATCGCTATACCGACGATCTACGCCAGGCATTAAGAAACGCAAAAATGCGCTATCAGTCTGTTGCCAAAGACAACGGTTTTATTAAAGTGACTCTGAAGTCGGCGGAGGATAAGCCCGCGTTGCTCACGTTGTTGGATAAGGATTTCCGCACTCTGGATATCACCGAGCCTAACGAGCAGGATCAAGTTTGGGTAAAGCTTTCTGAAAAAGAAGAGCGAGAGATCAAGAAATTTGCTGTCTCACAAAATATTACAATCTTACGAAACCGGGTTAATGAACTGGGTGTTTCAGAACCGGTGATTCAGCAACAGGGTGAAAATCGCATCATGGTTCAATTGCCCGGCGTACAGGATACAACGCACGCCAAAGAGATTCTAGGCACGACGGCTACCCTGGAATATCGCATGGTTGATGTTGAGCACGATGTGCAACAAGCGGCTTCCGGGCACGTTCCCATCGGCAGTCGTTTGTATCGTGACAAGAACGGCAACCCGATACTGCTGGATAAACGTGTTATCGTCACCGGCGATCAAATTGTTGATGCGTCTTCCGGCGTGGATCAAGATGGCAGACCTTCGGTCAATATTTCCCTAGACGGCGTCGGCGCGGCAAAAATGGCCAAAACCACCCAGGTGAGTGTTGGCAAGCCGATGGCGGTGGTATTTATTGAATATAAAGTCGACACTAAAACTGTCAATGGTCAAAAAGTGCGCCATAAGGAGAAAGTTGAAAAAGTTATCAATGTGGCAACTATCCAGGGCGTGTTCAGCAAGCGTTTCCAAACTACCGGTTTGGATAGCCCGCAGGAAGCACGAAATCTGTCGCTGCTATTGAGAGCGGGCGCCTTGGCGGCCCCTGTCGACATCGTCGAAGAGCGCACCGTCGGTCCAAGTTTGGGTCAAGAAAATATCAGCAAAGGCATCAATTCCAATGTCTATGGCTTCATAGCGATCATGTTGTTCATGATCGCCTATTACCACCTGTTCGGTGTATTTTCCGTTGTCGCGCTGGGCATTAACGTGTTGCTGTTGGTTGCGGCCCTGTCCATGCTGCAAGCCACGTTAACGCTGCCGGGCATGGCCGGCATTGCGCTGACCGTGGGCATGGCCATCGACGCCAATGTGCTGATCAACGAACGAATACGAGAGGAACTCAGGAACGGCATGACGCCGGGGGCTGCCATTTATGCCGGTTATGAGCGGGCTTTTGCGACTATTTGCGATTCCAATATCACGGCTTTGATTGCCGGCATCGCGTTATTCATGCTGGGATCTGGGCCCATCCGCGGTTTTGCGCTAGTGCTGTGTATCGGAATTTTAACTTCCATGTTCAGTGCGGTTATGGTGTCGAGGGCGTTGGTCAATTTCGTCTACGGTTCGCAGCGTAAGCTGGATAAATTGGCTATCTGAAGACAACAACGAGGACTCTATGGAATTTTTTAAAATTAAACGCGATATCCCGTTCATGCGCTATGGTCGGATTACCACGACCATTTCGCTGGTTACCTTTATTTTGGCAATACTGGCATTAGGCTTTAAAGGGCTTAATTTGGGATTGGACTTTACCGGCGGCATCCAAATCGAAGTCGGTTACAATCAGCCGGCTAACCTCGAAACTGTTCGAAAAATACTGGAAGATCAGAAGCTACCCGAATTTTCGGTGCAGAATTTCGGCAGTGTAAAAGATGTATTGATCCATTTGCCAATGAGGCCCGAAACCAACGACGCCAAATTGAGCGAGGTGGTGTTGGAAAAATTGAGAGAGCAAGATGCCAGTGTCGTGTTACGCAGCGTCGAGTTTGTCGGGCCGCAAGTCGGCCAGGAGTTGTTTGAAAGCGGCGGATTGGCCCTTTTGTTAGTCGTGGCGGGAATTCTGGTTTATCTAGCCATCCGCTTCGAGTGGCGTTTCGCATTAGCAGCCATCATCGCTAACATGCACGACATCGTGATTATTCTCGGCATGTTCGCATTTTTTCAATGGGAATTCACGCTACCGGTGCTAGCCGGCATACTGGCGATATTAGGCTATTCGGTCAACGAATCGGTCGTGGTATTCGACCGGATACGGGAAAATTTCCATAAGATGCGCAAAGCGAGCGTTCCCGAAATGATCGATAACGCTATCACGACGACGATGTCCCGTACCGTTATTACGCATTTCATGACCCAGCTTATGGTGTTGTCGATGTTTTTCTTCGGCGGCGAAGTGCTGCATAATTTTGCGCTGGCGCTGACTATAGGCATCGTGTTCGGCATTTATTCGTCGGTGCTGGTCGCAAGCCCTATCGTTTTGTGGTTGGGCGTATCGAGAAAAGATCTGATGTCGGTAAAAGAAGAAAGCACTGAAATCGACAAGTTACCTTAATATTAACGGCTAAGCTGTTACAAGAACGGCCGCTAATCGGCTATAATCCCTAATCCTTAACATTATAAATCTGGAGTTTTCTTAACAATGGCAATAGAACGCACTTTCTCAATTATTAAACCTGACGCAGTCGCAAAAAATGTTATCGGTGAAATTTACAGCCGTTTTGAAAGCAACGGTTTAAAAATCGTTGCTGCAAAAATGCTGCATTTAACCCAGCCACAGGCGGAAGGTTTTTACGCGGAACACAGCGAGCGCGGTTTCTTTAAGGATTTAATTTCCTTTATGATTTCAGGCCCTGTGATCATGCAGGTATTGGAAGGTGAAGGCGCAGTGCTTAAGCATCGCGAAATCATGGGCGCTACCAACCCTAAAGAAGCGGCTACCGGGACCATACGCGCCGATTTCGCTTCCAGCATTGATGAAAATGCGGTGCATGGATCGGATGCGGTTGAAACCGCGCAACGGGAAATTGCTTATTTTTTCTCAGATGATGAAATCTGTGCCAGAACCCGTTAATCCCAAACGGTTTAACTTGCTCGATTACGACAGAAAAGGTCTTGCGGCCTTTTTTGTCGCTTTAGGTGAAAAACCTTTTCGGGCGACCCAGTTGCTTAAATGGATTTATCAGGAAGGCGTGGAAGACTTCGACCTGATGACTAATTTAAGCAAGTCGTTGCGTGCCTATCTCAATGAAAATTGCTATCTGGCCACGCCCGAAATTGTCATTGAACAAATCGCCAGCGACGGCACCCGCAAATGGGCTTTACAAACCAGTTGCGGCAATCGGATCGAATCGGTATTTATACCGGAAGAAGGGCGCGGCACCTTATGCGTATCGTCGCAAATCGGTTGCGCACTGGCCTGCACCTTTTGTTCCACGGCCCAGCAAGGCTTTAACCGCAACCTGACCACGGCGGAAATTATCGGCCAAGTCATTGTTGCGCAAAAACGCTTAGGGGACACAAAAAAAATCACCAACGTGGTCATGATGGGCATGGGCGAACCTTTGCTTAATTTTGACAATGTGGTCGCCGCCATGAATCTGATGATGGATGACTTTACCTTTGGCCTATCCAAACGTAGAGTGACCGTCAGCACCTCCGGCGTCGTGCCTGCCATGTATCGCTTGACGCAAGCGTGTGATGTCAGTCTTGCAGTATCCTTGCACGCCGTCACCGATGAGTTGAGAGACGAACTGGTTCCGATTAATAAAAAATACCCGTTAAAGGAGTTAATGGAGGCGTGCAGGGATAACGCAAAGATTGCGCCACGGCGCACGGTCACCTTTGAATACGTGATGCTGGAGGGTATTAATGACTCCATGCAGGACGCTAAAGGGCTCATTAAATTATTAAAAACGGTGCCGTCAAAACTCAACTTGATACCGTTTAATCCGTTTCCCAATAACGCTTATCGCTGTTCCAGTAGTGAAACGATAAATCGTTTTAAAACGGTTTTAAATGATGCAGGGATAGTTACGACGGTCAGAAAAACGCGCGGGGAGGATATTGATGCCGCCTGCGGTCAGTTAGTCGGGCAAGTTGATGATAAAAGCCGACGACACTTGAAGCTTAAGGCAGTAGGTTCAGAGCGTGCGGCATGACCGTTCAAAACCGCAACAACGCTGGGGCGTGGCCCTGATTTTAGCGGCGGCATTAACTTCCTGCACTACATGGACCGAAAATGCCGCCAAAAAGGATGAACTTGCCAACATTCATTTGCAACTGGGCGTGAGCTATTTGGATATGAATAAGCTGGAAGTCGCTAATGAGAATTTACAGTTGGCGCTTGAAGAAGAGCCAAATAATGCCCAGGCACATAATGTTTATGCTTTTTTGAATGAAAAACTGCATGATTATGGGCAAGCCAAAGCGCAGTATGAAGAAGCACTGAATCTGGCGCCCGATGATTGGAGCGTACAAAATAACTATGGTCGTTTCTTATGTGATCGTGGCGACTATACGCAAGGCATGGCTTTGCTGACGCAGGCGGTTTCGACCCAGCTGAATGACCGGCAGTGGTTGGCATTAACCAATGCCGGACGTTGCCAGCTGGCGATGAAACAAACACAAAGCGCCAAGACTTACTTTAAGCAAGCGCTGATACTTGATAATGCTTACGCCCCTGCCTTGTCGGAAATGCAAAAGATCAGCTATCAAAGCGGCGACTATTGGGTGGCAAAAGGTTACTTACAACGCTACCTGAGCGTTGCAAACCATACCGCAGGCACGTTATGGTTTGGTATGCAAACAGAACGCGCATTAGGCAATGCAGAGTTGGCAAAGCAATATCAAAACCTATTATTGGAAAAATTTCCACTTTCGGATGAAGCAAAACAAATTAAGCCTGTTTTACATTAACAGGCCATTCTGAGCAACAATGGCAAACAACATACAAGCAATTCGCGGGATGCACGATGTGCTGCCCGAACAAACACCCCTGTGGCAGTACGCCGAACAACAATTAAGAGGGGTACTGGGCACTTACGGTTATAGCGAAATCCGCCTGCCCATCGTAGAAAAGACGGAGCTTTTCAAGCGCTCTATCGGTGAAGTGACCGATATAGTCGAAAAAGAAATGTACACTTTTGATGACCGTAACGGCGACTCCTTAACCTTGCGTCCGGAAGGGACGGCAGGTTGTCTCAGGGCGTGTCTGGAGCATGGACTGCTACATAACCAGGTGCATCGCTTGTGGTATTACGGCCCTATGTATCGCCACGAACGCCCACAAAAAGGCCGTTATCGCCAGTTTATTCAATTGGGCGTTGAAACTTACGGCATGGAAGGCCCCGATATTGATGCCGAACTGATACTGATCATGGATCGCTTATGGAAAAAGCTGGGTATCCGCAACAAAGTGCGCTTGCAGCTGAATTCCCTGGGCACTATTGCCGAACGGCTGGTTTACCGCGAAACATTGGTCAGCTATTTCCAGCAGAATCTGGATAAGTTGGATGATGACAGCTTACGGCGGCTGGGAACCAATCCCTTGCGGATACTGGATACCAAAAATCCGGCGATGCAGGATGTAGTCGCTAATGCGCCCGAATTAATGGCCTTTTTGGGCGAAGATAGCCTGAAACATTTTAATACCTTAACTGCAACCTTAAATGATCTGGAAATCAGCTATGAAGTCAACTCCCGATTAGTGCGCGGATTGGATTATTACAGCAAAACGGTTTTTGAATGGGTGACTGATGAATTGGGCTCGCAGGGTACCGTCTGTGCGGGCGGTCGTTATGACAGCCTGATAGAGCAATTGGGCGGCAAGCCCAATTTTGCCGTGGGTTTTGCCATGGGCATGGAGCGCTTGCTGGCTTTGCTGGAAACGGCGGATAATGTTCCGGTTGCAAGATCCGTCGATGTCTATATGATTCGTGTCGGTGAAATAGCCGAACGAGAAGGCTTACGATTTGCTGAAACCATCAGGAATGTAGCGCCGGGGCTTAAGCTGCAAGTAAATTGCGGCGGCGGCAGTTTTAAGAGCCAGTTTAAGAAAGCCGATAAATCAGGCGCTGAATATGCCCTTATTTTGGGCGACGATGAAGTCAGTCGCGGCGAGGTCAGCATTAAATCGTTGCGTGACGGGCAGGAACAGCAAACGTTATCCCAAGCGCAAACAATAAAATTTTTGCAAGGGTTGGCGTAGGTTGGGTTAGGCGATAGCCGTAACCCAACAGCAGTATGCCCGCTTCGATGTGTTGGGTTACGCTATCGCTAACCCAACCTACAAGCTATTTTTAAATATAAACCAGAGAAAGCAAGTGGAAATTTACGAGACTGAAGAAGAACAACTTGAAGCGTTTAAAAGATGGTGGAAAGAAAATGGACAATCCACTATTATCGGCTTGGTGCTGGGCATCGCCATTATTCTGGGTTGGAATTACTGGCAAGATCATAAGCGGGTTCAGGCGGAGCAGGCATCGGCGTTATACGGTCAATTAATCCAGGCGGTGACAGCTGACAAAAAAGACAGTGCGGAAAAGCTGGCGGAACGCATACAGGAACAGTATCCCAAGACCGAATATGCCGCCTATAGCGGTCTTTTACTGGCTAATATAAAGGTTCAGCAAGGCGATATTGCTAAAGCCCAAGCCATACTGACAGGCATAGCGGCCGGATCCAACAACGAATTGAGCAACATTGCCAAGATCAGACAAGTCCGTTTAATGCTGGCTGGTGGTCAATATGAACAAGGTTTGCAGTTGATTAACGGGGTCGACCCGGCAACTTCATCAAGTTTTTCAGGTAATTATGATGAATTGGTCGGTGATTTGTATGTCGCCCTGGATCGATTGGATCAGGCGCGCAGTTCTTATCAAAAAGCATTGGAAAATGGCTACAAGTCGCCCTTGTTGCAGTTTAAAATTGACGATTTAACCGCCCCGGAAAAGGGTGCGGTTCCAGCTGTTGAACCGGGAAAATAATGCGCCTGATTACGCTTTTATTGCTTTGTTTAGCTTTGGCCGGTTGCGGTGCGCTTGATACCGTTAAAGAGACTTTTTCCGGCGTTAGCAATTACTTTTCCGGTGGCGAGGATAATGCCGAACCGCCGACGGCATTGCTTGAGTATAAACCTGAAATAACAATCGAAGAGCTTTGGCAGGAAAGCGTCGGCGTAGGCGCAGATCAACACTCGTTAAAACTGATTCCCGCCATCGGTTTTGGAAAAATACTGGCTGCCGATAGGGAAGGTGTAGTGCAGGCCCGGGATTTGAACACAGGACGCCTGATTTGGGAAGCTGAGACGGAGGTAAATTTTTCCGCAGGCCCCGGCCTGGGTGTGGGAACCGTCATTTTGGGTTCCAGTGATGCCGATGTCGTTGCCTTGAATAGCGAAAACGGTCAGGTGCTGTGGAAATCCCATGTCTCCAGCGAAGTGCTGTCCGTACCGGTTATTGCCCATGGTATAGTGATAGTCCGAACTACCGATGGTTCGGTTATTGCCCTCAATGAAAAGACTGGCGTGAAACTATGGCATTTTGAACTTGCCGCACCGGCTTTAAGTGTGCGCGGTATCGGCGCGCCCGTGATTTATGAGGGCAATGTGATCGAGGGTTACGCTAACGGCAAGTTGATGGCTTTGCGGTTAACCGATGGCAAGTATGTCTGGGAAACCAGTATCGCTATTCCCAAAGGGCGTTCTGAAGTTGAAAGGCTGGTGGATATTAATGTGGATCCGATAGCCGTGGGCGGTGTGGTTTATCTTATCGGTTATCACGGCGGCGCTGCCGCCGTATCGGAACAGGATGGCGATGTGTTGTGGCGTAACGAAACGATTTCTTCTTATGCCGGTATGAGCCATGATTTTCGACACCTGTATATAACCGATGCGGCCGATAATGTTTTGCAGTTGGAGCAACGCACCGGGGCGGGCTTATGGAGATCAAAGGAATTACAGCACAGAAAACTAACGGCCCCGGCTGTTTACGGCAACTATGTTGTGGTAGGCGATTTTGAAGGTTACGTGCATTGGCTGTCTGCCAATGACGGTAGACAACTGGGCCGTATCAAGATTGCCGATAGCGCAATCGATGTCAAACCTATCGTGGTAGATGATACCGTTTATATTTACGCAAAAGACGGCACACTCGCCGCTTTAAGAACCCGGTCACCTTAATTATGTTACCTGTAATAGCCCTGGTAGGGCGTCCTAATGTCGGCAAGTCCACATTATTCAATTATTTAACCCGCAGCCGGGAAGCTTTGGTCGCAGATTTCCCCGGCTTAACCAGGGATCGGCAGTATGGTCGAGTGAAGCACGGCGACCGTCCTTGTCTGGTGGTCGACACCGGCGGTATCGCTGATGATGCCGAAGGCATAGAAAGTTTTTCCAGAAAACAGGTGCAGATTGCCTTGGAAGAAGCCGACGTCGTGTTGTTCATGGTCGACGCCCGCGAAGGACTGAGCGCCTCGGATAAGGTCATTGCCGATAGCCTGAGAAAGCTGGATAAACCGGTGCTGCTGGTCACCAACAAGGTTGACGGCATAGACGCTACCCTGGCGGCTGCGGATTTTTATTCGCTGGCGTTGGGTGAACCCGTGCAGATTGCGGCCTCACACGGACGCGGCATACCGGAATTACTGCAACGGGTAGACCAACTACTGCCTCCTTCGGTTGAAGAACCGATCGATGAATCCGCTAAAGGCATAGCCATCGCGGTGGTCGGACGGCCTAATGTCGGCAAATCGACGTTGGTTAACCGGCTGCTGGGCGAAGAACGGGTTATTGTATTCGATGAGCCCGGCACCACCCGCGACAGCATTTACATTCCTTTCGAACGCAACGGCAAACAGTTTACGCTGATCGATACAGCGGGCATGCGCCGCCGTTCCAGGGTATCGGAAACCATTGAAAAATTCAGCGTTATCAAATCGTTGCAAGCGATAGAAAAAGCCAATGTCGTTATTTATTTAATCGACGCCCGCGAAGGCATTACCGATCAGGATGCACATTTATTGGGTCTGGTGCTGGAAGCAGGCAGAGCGTTGATTATCGGCCTCAATAAATGGGACGGCATCAGCACCGAGCAGAAAGACACCATCAAACGGCAACTGGATGTAAAACTGACCTTTCTTGATTTTGCCGAAAAGCATCCCATTTCCGCGCTGCACGGCAGCGGTGTCGGCAAATTGTTTGATGTCGTCAGCAAGTTATATGACGCCGCCATGATTGATATGTCGACGCCTGTGCTCACCCGTATCCTGAAAGAAGCCACAGACGCCCATCAGCCGCCCATTATCCATACGCGCCGCATCAAGCTGAAATACGCGCATCAGGGTGGCCGCAACCCCCCTATCGTGATTATCCACGGCGTGCAAACGGATGCGTTGCCTACGTCGTACAAACGTTATTTGATGAACTATTTCCGCGACAAGCTCAAGTTGTCAGGGACGCCGATACGCCTGGAATTCAAGTCGCCGGTCAACCCCTTTCACGGGCAAAAAACCAAGCTGACCGATTGGGCGGTAGAAAAACGTATACGCTTGATGAAGCGGGCAAAAAGTAAAAATAAAGACTCTTAACGTTCCTTAGGTAACTCGTAAAACAGGCTACCAACTTAAAGCGCTAGGCTTAACCGTTCGCCCTGAGCCTCCATCGAAGGGTGGACGGTTAAGCCGTTCATGGTTCGACAAAGCTCACCACGAACGGCTTAACTTAATGGCAGTGATCCTGGAGCATGGGAAATAATATATTTGGTTAATTTAGTTAAGTAATTATGAAGGATGTCCATGAAAGTTTTAATTACCGGATCAAACGGGTTTGTCGCCAAAAACCTTATCGTTCGTCTTGGTGAATCGGAAGATTTTGAAGTTGTTACGTTTTCACGACAATCATCAATATTGCAATTACCTGAACTGGTTTCAGATGTTGATGCTGTTGTGCATCTGGCCGGTGTCAATCGTCCGCCATCGCCAGAAGAATTTGTATCCGGCAATACCGGTCTCACGCAGAGTTTGTGTCAGGCACTGCTTGAGTACGGACGGCAAGTGCCGGTTATATTCACGTCATCGACGCAGGCTGCGATCGATAATCCTTATGGCAAAAGCAAGCTGGATGCTGAAAACGCTTTGCGCGACTATGCCGCACAATCCGGGGCATCGGTTTATATTTATCGTTTACCTAATGTTTTTGGCAAATGGTGCAAACCCAACTATAACTCGGCGGTAGCGACGTTTTGCCATAACACCGTAAACGGCTTGCCGATTCAAATTAACGACGGCAATGCCGCCTTATCGCTGGTTTATGTGGATGATGTGGTCGACGAGTTTATCCGCGTATTACAGCAGCAGCCGCTAGTTGACGCTGTCGAGTTTTGCGCTGTGTCTATCCAATATCAGACCACAGTGGGCAAACTGGCGCAGCAACTGCAAACATTCCGCGACAGCCGCACTACATTGATTTCAGAAAAAGTCGGCGTCGGCCTGATGCGCGCACTGTATTCGACTTATATGAGTTACTTGACGCCAGACGCCTTCGCCTACGACGTGCCTAAGTTCGGCGATCCGCGCGGCGTTTTTGTTGAAATGCTCAAGACCCAGGATTCCGGGCAGTTTTCATTCTTTACCGCCCATCCCGGCATTACCCGTGGCGGTCATTACCACCATACCAAGACTGAAAAGTTTCTGGTGATCAAAGGCCAGGCGCGCTTCGGTTTTCGGCACATTTTGACCGACGAAACTTATGAACTTTTTACATCAGGTGATCAGCCAAAGATTGTCGAAACCATTCCGGGGTGGTCGCATGATATTACCAATGTCGGCGAAGAAGAAATGCTGGTGATGTTATGGGCCAACGAGATTTTTGACCGCGACCGGCCCGATACGATTGCCAGCAAGGTTTAATTTAATATGAAAAAACTAAAAGTAATGACAGTGGTGGGTACGAGACCTGAAATTATCAGGCTTTCCTCCGTGCTAAAAAAATTGGATGCAAGCGAAAGCATAGAGCATATCTTGGTGCATACGGGTCAAAATTATGACTACGAATTGAATGAGGTTTTTTTTCAGGATTTTGGCATTAAAAAACCTGATTATTTTTTAAATGCAGCTGGAAAAAATGCCGCCGAAACCATTGGCAGAATTTTGATTGCGGTTGATCCTGTCTTAGAAAAAGAGCAGCCTGACGCTNNATACCAATAGTTGCCTGTGTGCCATTCCAGCAAAAAAACGTCAGATTCCTATTTTCCACATGGAGGCAGGAAATCGCTGTTTTGATCAGCGAGTTCCCGAAGAAACCAATCGCAAAATTGTCGACCATATCAGCGATATTAATCTGACCTATAGTGATATTGCGCGTGAGTATTTATTAAGAGAAGGATTACCCGCAGACCGGATTATTAAAACAGGCAGTCCGATGTTTGAAGTGATCCAATCGCGATTGCCGGAAATTAATGCATCTTTAATACTTGAAAACTTGAATCTCGAAAAAAGACGCTATTTTGTTGTCTCTGCGCATAGAGAGGAAAATATCAGTTCAGACCGCAATTTTTTTGCTTTGGTAGAAACACTTAATGCCATAGCTGAACATTATCAATTGCCTATTATTATTTCTACGCACCCGCGAACGCGCAAAAGAATTGAAGAAACGGCAGTCGAATTTAATCCATTAATTAACTTAATGAAACCTTTAGGTTTTATAGATTATGTTAAGCTCCAGTTAGAGGCAAAAGTGGTGTTGTCTGATAGCGGCACGATTTCTGAAGAATCATCTATCCTGAGTTTTCCTGCCCTTAATATTCGCGAGGCGCATGAAAGACCTGAAGCTATGGAAGAAGCGTCTGTTATGATGGTCGGCTTGAAAGTAGAGCGTGTTATGCAAGCATTGGCTGTGCTGGAACATCAGGAACGGGACAATCATGCACGCCTGTTGCGACAAGTAGACGACTACAGCATGCCAAACGTGTCTGAAAAAGTGCTGCGAATTATCCTTAGCTATACAGATTACGTGAACCGCGTTGTTTGGAAGCGGGATTGATACATGGCAATTAAGGTCTTATTAATTACTCAATGGTTTGAACCTGAGCCAACCTTCAAAGGACAGGTATTTGCTCGTGAACTTATGCGGCAAGGCTTTGAGGTTGAAGTTATTACGGGTTTTCCTAATTATCCTGGTGGCAAGTTATACCCTGGTTATAAATTAAAATGGTTACAAAAAGAAGTGATCGATGGTGTAAAGGTAACTCGGGTTCCCTTATATCCAAGCCATGATACATCAGCAATTGGGCGTATTTTCAACTACATTAGCTTTTCATTATCGGCATTAATATATGGTTTGTTTGGGGCAAAACGTCCCGATGTCATTTATGCTTACCATCCTCCGTTGACAACAGGAATCACCGCCATACTTATCCATTTCTTTAGACGTATTCCTGTTGTATATGATATTCAAGATATGTGGCCGGATACGCTAATGGAAACGGGTATGATTACAAACCCACATGCATTAAGTATAGTGGGCAAAGTATGTGATTGGGTTTATCATTACGTTGACCATATTGTGGTTTTGTCACCAGGGTTCAAACGACTTCTGGTCGAGCGGGGTGTGGCTGAAAGCAAGATTGATGTCATTTATAATTGGTGTGATGAGCAATCATTAGCGTCTCCTACAGGAAAACCACCTAATAATTTTCCAGATCAAGATAAATTTCGGGTTCTTTTTGCCGGCAATATGGGAAAGGCTCAAGGCTTAAGTGCAGTGTTAGATGCGGCGGAAATACTTCAGAAAACAGCACCTACCATTTGTTTTATATTCTTAGGGGGTGGATTGGAAGTCGAACAAATAAAGCAACGGGTGATATCCAAGTCACTCGTAAATATAGTATTTTTACCACCTGTACCCATGGGAGAAGTAGGCAACATGCTTCATGCCGCCGATGTGCTCTTGGTACATCTAAAAAAATCACCTCTTTTTAGCATTACTATTCCTTCTAAAATACAGGCGTATATGGCTGTTGGAAAACCTATCCTAATAGCTGTAGATGGTGACGCCGCAGCATTGGTTAAAAATGCAGAGGGTGGTGTAATTGCCCAATCGGAAGACGCCGAGTCTATTGCCGCCGCCACACTTGATCTGTACCAATTATCAGTGGAAAAACGCCAGATTATGGGCAATAAGAACAAGCAGTTTTATAAGGAAAAACTCTCCCTCCAAGTAGGTGTCAGTCGGTTTGGTGAAATTTTCAAATCATTATCTGTTAGGCACTGAGGGTAAGGTAAGGAAAAACATCTAAACATCCAAATGAAATAATGTATTTATGATTAAACAAACGCTGGATTTGCTGGCGGCATTATCAATGTTGCTGGTGTTGTCCCCCGTGCTGCTGGTGCTGTCTTGGCTGGTTAAAGTCAATCTGGGGTCGCCGGTGCTTTTTTGCCAGACCCGACCGGGGAAAGAAGGAGTTCCTTTTACTATGTACAAGTTTCGCACTATGATTGATGTGCGTGATGACCAGGGGCATTTACTACAAGACCAGGAGCGCCTAACACACTTTGGTCAATTTCTACGCGCCAGCAGTTTGGACGAATTGCCGGAACTGCTCAATGTACTGAAAGGTGAAATGAGCTTGGTGGGGCCGAGGCCTTTGCTGATGGACTATCTGCCTCTTTATTCGGCAGAACAAGCGAGACGGCATGAGGTGAAACCGGGCATTACCGGTTGGGCTCAGGTCAATGGCCGCAATGCCATTAGCTGGGAAGAGAAATTCAAGTTGGATGTCTGGTATGTGGATAACCGCTCGCTAGGGCTGGATATAAAAATTTTGTGGTTGACGATGAAAAAAGTGGTCATCAGAGATGGCATTAGTGCGGAGGGCGAAGCGACAATGCCGAAATTCATTGGAATACAAGAGAGAACTAATGATGTCTGAACTTTATGGGATTTATGGCGCCAGTGGCTTTGGTCGTGAAGTTTTGCCGGTACTACGCGAGCAACTTAGTCAGCAAGGAATACCAGAGGATCGCTTGGTATTTGTGGATGACAGCCCTCCTGCACCCATAGTAAATGGCCAGAGGGTAATAACATATACGGAGTATCTTGCTGAGTCGGCTAGTTCTCGCCATATCACGCTGGCGATCGCAAACAGTGAAATCAGAGCCTTACTGGCGGCTAAGTGTGTGATTGATGGCGTACAGTTCATTCATGTACGTGCTAACAACTCTGTGATAATGGATGATGTGATTGTAGGTGAGGGGGCGGTTCTGACTCCTTTTGTGACGCTGACCAGCAATATCCGAATTGGGTGTCAATTTCATGCCAACATTTACAGCTATGTTGCTCACGATTGTGTCATTGGTGATTTTGTAACCTTTGCACCAGCTGTTAAGTGCAATGGTAACGTGGTCATTGAAAATCACGTATACATCGGTACGGGTGCAATTATCAGGCACGGAAGATCTGGAAAACCTTTGAGAATTGGGAAAGGCGCTGTTATTGCGGCGGGTGCTGTGGTAACAAAAAATGTGCCGGAGGGAGTCACTGTTTTTGGAAATCCTGCAACGATACTTTCTAAAGAAAGTCTGCGGAGAAGTAAGTTATGACTGATGTCACTTCATTCGGAGGTATGAATATACAAGATATTAAAGTCGGTATGTCTTCGAGTTATTCACAAACAATTACTGACGCCGACATCAAAGCCTTTGCAGGGATTTCTGGAGACAATAACCCGGTTCACATGAGCGATGAATATGCTAATACATCTCGCTTTGGCAAGCGGATTGCGCATGGATTAATGTCGGCATCCTTCTTTTCGGCCTTATTCGGTACTCGAATTCCCGGCCCCGGTTGTGTGTATGTTTCTCAGTCGTTAAGTTTTAAACGGCCTGTTTACATGGGTGATACCGTAACTGCCACTGTTATGGTCAAAGCTGTTGAAATCACGAATCGACATGTTTTCTTTGAAACAACGTGCAAAGTGAACGGGAAAGTGGTTATCGCGGGCGAAGCTGAACTCTATATCCCAGATAAGACTAAATAACTCTTCCATTTGTCAGAGCAAATAAATTGTTTGAATACTTTTGGACTAATTAAGAGCCACTTGTTACGACACGCCACATTCACTGCTTATTGTGCATAAAATCTGATGCTAAATACCCCCTTTTCCCCTTGGCCCTGTTTTACTGAAAAAGAAGCCGATGCTGTCCACGATGTGCTGCTTTCGAACAAAGTGAATTACTGGACCGGTAATGAAAGCCGCTTGTTTGAGCAGGAGTTTGCTGCATGGGTCGATTGTGGCTATGCTATCGCGCTTGCCAATGGCACAGTAGCGCTCGATTTGGCCTTACATGCCCTAGACATCGGTGCGGGCGATGAAGTTATAGTGACGCCACGCACGTTTTTAGCGTCTGTAAGCAGCATCGTAAACGCGGGCGCAATTCCTATTTTCGCCGATGTCGATAAAGACAGCCAAAACATTAGCGCCGAGACTATCCGGTCGGTTCTGTCCCCCAGAACGCGCGGCATCATCTGCGTACATCTAGCGGGTTGGCCCTGCGATATGGATCCTATTATGGCATTGGCGGATGAACATGGTATTGTCGTGATTGAAGATTGCGCGCAGGCGCACGGCGCTAAATACAAAGGCCGGGCTGTGGGTACGATTGGTCATATTGGCGCCTGGTCGTTTTGCCAGGATAAAATCATGACGACAGGCGGAGAAGGCGGCATGGTGACAACCAATAACCACGGACTGTGGTCAAAGATGTGGTCGTATAAAGATCATGGTAAATCGTTTGATGCAGTATACAACCAACAACATCCACCGGGATTTCGTTGGGTGCATGAGTCCTTTGGCACCAATTGGCGGATAACGGAGTTGCAGTCTGTCATCGGTCGGGTGCAATTGGGTTACATGCCGACATGGCATGAGGCGCGAAAACGGAATGCAAAAAATATTATGGTGGCCGCTAAAACCTGCCCTGCCCTGAGAGTGCCTGACGTGCCTAATAATTTTGAACACGCTTGGTACAAAGCTTATGTTTTTGTGCGCCTGGAACTATTGGGCGATGGCTGGTCACGAGATCGTATTATTGGCGAAATCAATGTGCTAGGCGTACCTTGCCGTGAGGGTACCTGTTCTGAAGTGTATTTGGAAAAGGCTTTTGATAACACGGACTGGCGTCCGGCAACCCGCTTGCCCATAGCTAAAGCATTGGGGGAATCGAGTTTGATGTTTTTGGTTCATCCCACATTGACCGAAGCGGAAGTTTCCAAAATTTGTGCCGTCATTCAAGATGTGATGCAACTAGCCAGTAAGGAATAAAAATATAATAACTTGTACTTTTGTGATAATGCCTGGAAAACGTCGCCTGTATTTTCTTAACTACCGATTCTGTTAAACAATGAAAACCCATTTTTTCGTCCTGCATATTTTGTTCGGCCTTGCAATTGCGGGTCTTTCTGCTTTTGTGACTTTTATGTTGTCGCGCCACCTCAAGGCGTTTGATATTCCAAACGAAAGATCCTCGCACACCCAGGTTACCCCAAGGGGCGGCGGCATCGCAATTGTGGTCTCTTTTTTGGTCGGGATTTCGCTGATTCATTTGATTGGCGACAAGACGCCTATTTACACCCCCTATTTTTTGGGGTTCTTGTTTTCTTCTTTTGTGATAGGCGGACTCTCTTTTTACGACGACTTTCACACGGTTTCTTTCAAAGTCAAACTGGGCGGCCAGATTATCGCCGTTATCGTTGGATTGGCTGCCGGGATAGTGATTGACCGTATCCACCTGCCTGATTTAGGGGAAGTCAGTATGGGGGCCTGGGCATACCCGTTAACCTTTTTGTGGATACTGGGGTTGACCAATGCCTACAATTTTATTGACGGACTGGATGGCTTGGCTGCAAGTACGGCGGTTATCGCTGCATTATTTTTTGCCTACATCTCTTTTCAGCAGGGCAGTCATTTTATTTATCTGGCGTCCCTGACGCTTGCAGGGGCATCAGTTGGCTTTTTGGGTTTCAATTGGTCGCCTTCTAAAATATTTATGGGTGATGTGGGCAGCACTTTTTTAGGGTTTTCATTTGCGGTAATGGCAGTCATTGCGGCGCGTTACGACCATTCGCATACTTCGTTTTTTGTAGTGCCGCTGCTGTTATTCCATTTTATTTTTGATGCGGTATTCACTTTTTTCAGGCGTTTATTGGCTCATGAGCATGTTTTTACCGCCCATCGCTCGCACTTGTACCAGTTGCTTAATCGGCTGGGCTATTCGCATCAGCAAGTAACGCTCATTTATTCCGCCCTGGCGGCGTGCCAAGGCGTCGCCGCCGTGTGGATGGTGACTAGCCCCGGGCCTGAGCGCGTATACATCTTTTTGCCATTTTTGATGAGCTATGGGTTATGCGCAAAGCTGATAATTTCTAGAGCTAAGCGAGAGGGGGTGGTTTTATAAGTAAAGATGTATGGGAT
>PMJA01000358.1 GCA_003158415.1 Methylobacter sp. | reverse complement strand
GAGTCCATTCCATTGCCCTACACATTGGATAATTAGGCGAATTATACGTTAAGCAGCAGTTACGTAGTAAAAAAGCTTGTGAATCTTGCCCCTGGTTGTGGATGCGTATACTATCGGCCCTAAGATTCCAGAATGCACACGCTCGCCGTTGCGGATTTTTAAGCTTGGGAACGTGCATGACATACTTCCCTCTCCTTCCGGGAGAGGGTTGGGGTGAGGGGATTTAATACATAAATATCAACAAACCGCCGAGGAACTATCATGTCCGATCAAACAAATTATATCCGCTGGTTTAATGAATTAACGATAGAAGACGTGCCTCTGGTAGGCGGAAAAAATGCGTCATTAGGTGAAATGTATAGGGAATTGACGCCGCAAGGCATACAAATACCCAACGGCTTTGCCGTAACCGCTGAAGGCTACCGTTATCTGCTGGATCAGGCCGGTGCCTGGGAACCTTTGCACCAGGCACTGGATGATCTGCATCCTGACGATGTCGCCGATCTTGCCAGCCGCGCCCGTAAAGCGCGGGAAATCATCTATGCCGCGCCCTTCCCTGCCGATCTTGAAAGTCAGATACTGAGCGCTTACGCGCAATTGCAACAGCAATACGGCGACGAGATGAGCGTGGCCGTGCGCAGCTCCGCCACCGCCGAAGACTTACCCACCGCCAGCTTTGCCGGACAACAGGATACCTTTTTGAATATACGCGGCATACCGGCCTTGCTGGAAGCCTGCAAGCGCTGCTTTGCCAGCCTGTTTACCGACCGCGCCATCCATTACCGGGTCGACCAGGGCTTTGACCATTTCAAACTGGCCTTATCGATAGGCATCATGAAAATGGTGCGCTCCGACCTGGATGCCAGCGGCGTGATGTTCTCGCTAGATACCGAATCCGGTTTCAGCGACGTGGTGTTTATCACCGGTGCCTACGGCCTGGGTGAAAATGTCGTGCAAGGCGCGGTCGATCCTGACGAATTTTATGTCCACAAGCCAACCTTCGAGCAAGGCCATCGCGCCGTATTAAAGCGCACCTTAGGCGCAAAAAAGATAAAAATGATCTACAGCGACGGAAGTACGCGCGAGTCCACCAAAAATGTGGTGACCTCCGCCGAAGAACGCAACCGTTTTTGTTTAAGCGACCCGGATGTTTTAACCCTGGCCGATTACGCCATCAAGATAGAAAAGCATTACAGCGCCAAGGCGGGACAGACCAAGCCGATGGATATGGAATGGGCCAAAGACGGCCTGGACGGCACACTCTATATCGTGCAGGCCAGACCGGAAACCGTCGTCTCCCAGTTGAACGGGATGATGTTGGAGCAATATGTGCTTAAAACCAAGGCCACCCCGATAGTTACCGGGCATTCGGTAGGCAGCAAGATTGCCACCGGTAATGCGCACATCATTGAGCACTTAAGCCAGTTGGGCGACTTTAAAGCCGGTGACGTGCTGGTTGCCGACATTACCACGCCGGATTGGGAACCGGTGATGAAAATCGCCTCGGCAATAGTCACCAACCGGGGCGGCAGGACGTGCCATGCCGCCATCATCTCCCGCGAACTGGGCGTCCCTGCTGTCATCGGTTGCGATAACGCGACGACCACCATCAAAAACCAGTCGCCGGTAACGGTGTCCTGCGCCGAAGGCGATAACGGCAAGGTTTATGAAGGTATCCTGGACTTTGAAATCAAAACCACGGACTTGTCCGGCCTGAAACGCCCGAAGACTAAAATCATGCTTAATATCGGCAACCCGGAACTGGCGTTTAAGACCAGTTTTCTGCCCAATGACGGCGTGGGTTTGGCGCGTATGGAATTTATCATTACCGAGTACATCAAAGCCCATCCGATGGCCTTGATCCACCCCGAACGTGTGCAGGATGCGGGCGAGCGCGCACAGCTCGCCGAATTGACGCGCAACTATAAAAGCCCGGCAGCGTTCTTTATCCAGCGCCTATCGGAAGGCGTGGGCACGATTGCGGCGGCGTTTTATCCCAAACCGGTCGTTGTACGCATGTCCGATTTCAAAACCAACGAATACGCCACCTTGCTGGGCGGGCGCTGGTTCGAGTTCGACGAAGCCAACCCGATGATCGGTTTTCGCGGCGCATCCCGTTACACCCATCCCGCCTACGCGGAAGGTTTCGCGTTGGAATGCGCCGCCATGAAACGGGTGCGTAACGACATGGGCCTGACCAATGTCATTTTAATGATCCCGTTTTGCCGTAGAGTGCAGGAAGCGCAAAAAGTGCTGGAATACATGGCGCAACTGGGCTTAACGCGCGGCGAAANNTTAGGCGTAGACCGCGATTCCGCCATCGTCGCCGACGATTTCGACGAACGCGACCCCGGCGTCAAGGAAATGATCCGCTTAGCCGTGGCAGGCTCCAAACGCAACGGCAAACATTGCGGCCTGTGCGGTCAAGCGCCGTCCGATTATCCCGAAATGGCAGATTTTCTGGTGGAAACCGGCATAGGCTCGATGAGCTTGAACCCGGATACGGTTTTGCAGACTACGCAGCAGGTGTTGGAGACTGAAAAGCGGCTGGGTAGGGGGTAGTCAAACCTTGAATCGAGGATTTATCGACTCAGAATACCTCGATTCCACTATGTTACATCAAGACTTACTGGGTTTGGCGTCGTATTTGTTGGCAATGATTGTCGCGTTTTGTTAGTAAATATAAATATTAACAATAACTTAGTTTGTTTTTACAGGATTATGCGACAAAGTACACTTTGTTATACGACAACCATTACCAGCATCGCCTCAGTGCTTTAGGCAATGTCGTATTTGTCTTCTTGACATGTCCATTTATTTGGGCTAACGTCCTATGAAATCTTAGGTTTTTAATAAAAATTTGGGATTAGATGACAAATTTAAATAGTTATACGACAAAAATGTCGTATACATCACGTTAGGCAGCATGTGTGAGCTATTACTTCCGGTAATCGAGTAGAGGAATTCGCGAATCATGACCAACCAATTTAAACGCACGGCCGTCCAGCTTTCTCAGGGACCTTTGGGCATTATCGCTCTTTTTATCGTACTGATCGACGGATTTGCCAGCTTGGTATTAGGATTCGCCACGGACATCGGAGAGAGCAATCGCTCAATACTTGTTTGGTTTCTAGTATCGTTTCCCGTGATTGTGTTCTTCGTCTTTGCGTGGCTTTTGAGCTGTCACCATGCGAAACTGTATCCGCCTTCGGCTTACACTGATGCGGAACTTGCCAAGCTAGTTTATGGCAATTCGGGTTTCGACAAGCAAAAATTGCAGACACACTCTCAGCAAGTATCTGTATCCTCCTCCCACTTGAAGACAAGTGCGACAGGCAATATCTATTGGCTGGGCCACGATCTTATGTGGACAGCAGATACACTCCTTCGAAACGGCCCCAAAGAAAACGTACTGACAGGACTTGCCCAAGCGCGGCACCATTTGGAGCATGTCGGACTGGGAGAAACTTTTTTCAAGCACGAGATCAATAATTTGCAAGAACTGATCAAACAATCAGAGGAGCTTTCTCCCTCCTTTCGCGATGCGTGCGCTAGCCAGTTGGGTGTCATCATTGACCGGGTCGGAATAACGGCAGAAGAGGCTACACAACCCAGCTTCCAGGAGCCACCCTACTGGAAGCGCGTTCGAAGCCAAAAGCTTGGCTGATTGGGAGCAGAGTAAAATTAAATGCCTAACAATACGGTCAAAGGGACGCGCCGCCCCATGGCGGTTTTGGAGTTTCGTTTTTTATCAAGGTTCGGCAGCTTCGCTAAAGCTCAGTGAGCGGCGCGCCCCTTACCTCTACGTTGGGCGACACATTTAACAGGCACCACCACTAAGGAGAACGAGCAATGCAATGTCCAAAATGCAAATCAGACAAGGTTGACAAGAAGAACTACGGAAAGCGAACTGGAACAGTTGTCGGAGCCGGTGCGGGTGCTGCTGGTGGCATGGCTGGTGCGGGCGCGGGGTCAGTAGCGGGTGCAGCACTTGGCCTAATCGGGGGGCCTGTGGGCGCTGTAGCAGGGGGCAT
>PMJA01000100.1:493-2518 GCA_003158415.1 Methylobacter sp. | reverse complement strand
GCTTGCAGATAAACCTGCTTCTTTGAGCTGCTCTAATAATCGTTCCAGAGGTATTTTTACTATCTCCGCTAATTGCCGTACTGTCTTATCGCTCATTTTTTTTACCCCTTACCTACTCGCTATGTGCCTCGACAAACCAAGGCTCACGCGCCTTCATNNATTAACTTTGCCGCCCGCTCTTCGTTCATGCCTGAAAAATTTAGCAAATCGTCTACCGACTGCTCTGCCAAATCATCCATCGTAATAATACCCTGACTTGCCAGTTCAAAAGCCAGATCAGTATCCATGCCTTCCATGTCCAGCAAATCCTGCGCAGGCTTCGCTGTTTCTATGGTTTCTTCCAAGGCAATGGCGCTAATCAACAAGGCGTCTTTGGCCCGGCTTCTCAACTCATTAACCAGATCTATATCAAATCCTTCAATTTCAAGCATTTCACTCACGGGAACGTAGGCAATCTCTTCGACGCTGATAAAGCCTTCTTCAGCCAGAATTAAGGCTATATCTTCATCCACATCCAATTGGTCGATAAACAACTGTTTAATCTTGCCGACTTCGGCTTCAGCGTTTTGTTCCGCTTTGGACGCATCAATAACATTCAATTCCCAACCCGTCAGTTGGCTGGCCAGACGCACATTTTGACCGCCTCGGCCTATAGCCTGGGACAGATTATCCGAGCTTACCGCCAAATCCATGCTGTGCTTGTCTTCGTCCACAACAATGGACTGAATTTCAGCAGGCGACATGGCATTGATGACAAATTGAGCCTCGCTGGGATTCCAAAGAATAATGTCGACGCGTTCGCCAGCCAGCTCATTGGTAACCGACTGTACCCTTGATCCTCTCATGCCCACGCAAGCGCCCACAGGATCTAACCGTGGATCATTGCTCTTTACCGCCAATTTGGCCCGGGAACCCGGATCGCGCGCCGCACCTATCACGGAAATCATGCCCTCGCCCACTTCGGGCACTTCCAGACGAAACAAGGCGATCAATAATTCAGGTGCAGTGCGACTCACAAATAATTGCGGCCCGCGCGGCTCTGACCGTACATCTTTTAAATAACCTCTAATCCGGTCGCCGATGCGTATGGCTTCGCGGGGAATCATATCTTCTTTGGCAATATAAGCTTCGACATGCCCGCCCAGATCCAGGTAAACACTGCCTTTTTCTATGCGTTTGACGATACCGGTAATCAGCTCGCCCACACGGCTTTGATAAGCTTCAACAATTTTTCTGCGTTCCGCTTCCCTGACTTTATGGATAATAACCTGTTTGGCAGTTTGAGCAGCAATGCGACCAAAATCAACCGAATCGATTTCTTCTTCCACCACATCGCCGATTTGAACATCCGCATCATCCAGCCTGGCAACCTCCAACAAAACTTGCGTCGTTGGAAATTCCACATCACCGTCACAATCGGGATTAGCGTCAACAACGTCCCATTGCCTGTAAGTCAGGTAATCCCCTGTTTTTCTGTCTATGGCGACGCGGGCTTTAACTTGGTTAGCGTGACGTTTTATCGTGGCGGCTTCCAATGCCGATTCTATCGCCTGAAAAACAATTTCCTTTTCAATTTCCCGTTCATTAGAAAAAACATCCACTACCAATAAAATTTCTTTATTTGCCACTGCGGCCTCCTTTTTCAAATAAATATTCCGGCACCAAACGCGCTTTGCTCATAGCGTCAAAAGGCACCTCATAAACCTGATCACCGTCCTGAAGGGTAATAATATCGCCTTCAACTTTCATAATCAGACCTGTAATTTTTCTGCGGGCATCTATTGCCTTGAATAGATTGACCAGCACCGTGCTACCGATAAATTGTTCAAACTGACTGACCTTAAAAAACGGCCTTTCCGCGCCCGGCGAAGAAATTTCTAAATGATAGTTGCCTTGTATAGGATCTTCCACATCCAGTACACCGCTGATTTGATGGCTGACTTTAGAGCAGTCTTCAACCAGAATTCCATTTTCACTATCAATATAAATTCTTAACAGACCATGTTTTGGATGCGGATTATAGTC
>PMJA01000100.1:0-428 GCA_003158415.1 Methylobacter sp. | reverse complement strand
AAAAACCGAAGCCCAGAAAATAAAAAACCCCAAAATGGGGTTCTAAAATATGGTAGCGGGGGCAGGATTTGAACCTACGACCTTCGGGTTATGAGCCCGACGAGCTACCAAGCTGCTCCACCCCGCGATATGTCGTTTATTCGAATCTGGACTTAGACCATTATCTATGTTCTTTGTCAAGTGGATATTTGGCGTATTCTTTTCCTGCTTTTATCCGATACAGGCCTAAAATATGAATACGGCGGCTGATAATACCGTTGTGTACCAGTTGTTTTTGACGATGGTGGATTGGGTAACGTTGCGCGTGCTGACGATCTTTCCGCTGATTTTGAATATTTCCTTTTTCTCATCCCAGCTTTCATCGATATTGAAATCTATACCCAGCGTCGAGGCCAGCATGGCGGCGGCTAAGTCTTCGGCGTGATCGC
>PMJA01000039.1 GCA_003158415.1 Methylobacter sp. | reverse complement strand
ATTGCCGACGCATCTGGCCGAAGCTGACATCGTTATTTCATCCACTGCCAGTCAATTGCCGATATTGGGCAAAGGCCGCGTGGAAAGCGCCCTTAAAAAGCGCAAACACAAACCGATGTTCATGGTGGATCTGGCCGTCCCGCGCGACATTGAGGCGGAAGTGGAGCAACTGCGGGACGTCTATTTGTATACTGTCGACGACCTGCAACACACCATAGACCAAAACATGAACTCGCGCAGGCAGGCGGCGGAACAAGCCGAAGAAATCATCGATACCCAGGTTGATTATTTTTTAGCCTGGCTGCGCGCCCAGGGTGCGCAATCCATCATCCGGGATTACCGCCACCAGGCCGAACAGTCCCGCGACGAAGCGCTGCAAAAAGCCCTGACGCTGCTGAGAAATGGCGTTTCTGCCGAAGAAGCGCTAAACAGGCTCGCGCATAGCCTGACCAATAAACTGCTACATACACCCAGCACCCAAATCAGGGCTGCCGCCGAAAACGAACGTCACGACTTAATTGCCGCTGCCGGTGAAATTTTTAAACTAACCCCATCTCAATGAAACAATCGATACTGCTTAAATTGGAAAACCTTTGCGAACGTTACGACGAAATCGCCGCCCTGCTTTCGGAACCCGAAGTCCAAGGCAACCAGAACAAATTTCGCGCCCTGAGCCAGGAATACGCCCAGATCGCCCCATTGGTAGCTTGTTACAAACGCTATGAACAGGCGCAGCAAAATCTGACCTCGGCCAAAGAAATGGCTAACGATGCTGACCCGGAGCTTCGGGAATTGGCCAAAGAAGAAGTCGATGAGGCGCAAGAGCAGATAGCCGCGCTGGATCTTGAATTGCAGGTCTTGTTGCTGCCCAAAGATCCCAACGACAATCGCAATATTTTCCTGGAAATCCGCGCAGGCACTGGCGGAGACGAAGCCGCGATATTTTCCGGCGACCTGTCCCGCATGTATCAACGCTATGCGGAAAGAAAAGGCTGGCAAACCGAAATCATCAGCGAAAGCCAGGGCGACCACGGCGGCTACAAAGAAGTCATTTTGCGGATTACCGGGCGCGACGTGTATTCGCAATTAAAATTCGAATCCGGCGCGCACCGCGTACAGCGGGTGCCGGAAACGGAATCGCAAGGCCGCATACACACATCGGCCTGCACCGTCGCTATCATGCCCGAAGTCGACGAAGTGGACGCCATAGACATTAACCCGGCCGACCTTAAAGTCGACACCTACCGTGCATCGGGCGCGGGCGGACAGCATATCAATAAAACCGAATCCGCGATACGCATCACCCACGTCCCCACAGGAACGGTCGTGGAATGCCAGGACGAGCGCTCGCAGCATAAAAACCGCGCCNNATCGGCAGCGGCGACCGTTCCGAGCGCATCCGTACCTACAATTATCCGCAAGGCCGCTTAACCGATCACCGCATCAACCTAACGCTGTACAAACTGGACGACATCATGCAGGGCGGATTGGAACAAGTGATACAGCCGCTGATCAGCGAACATCAGGCGGAGATGCTGACGCAGTTGGGCGAAGATTAAGCTTTTTGAAATGTTGCAACTCACCACACAACAGAGGTTTAACCATGCAAGCCATAGAACTGAATGCCGTCATTACCCAAAACCATGAAATTCATTTGAAATTGCCCGATGACGTAACAGCAAGCTCTGCAAAAGTCATCGTCATGTATGAAAACAGCTTAAAAGACACTACAAATCGATTAGTTAACTTAACAGAAAGCCACAACTTATCACGCTTTGCAGGCTGCATTAAAAGCGATGATTTAGCCTTAATGACACTAGCGATTGAACAGGAATGCGAAAAGGTTGATATAAATGAATGGTGAATTTTTATTGGACACCAATATCATCATTGCCCTCTTTGCCGGCGATACAAAAGTGCTACAAAACTTAAGCGCTGCAAAAAATATCTATCTTCCCAGCATTGCGTTAGGGGGAGCTTTATTTTGGCGCCAGAAAATCGCAACGTATCAATGAAAATGTTGCTCGCATTGATGAATTGGCAAAACAAGTCGGCCTATTAACGCCTGATTTATTAACAGCTCAATGCTACGGCATCATTAAAAACGAGTTATCCGCCAAAGGAAAACCGTTACCTGAGAATGATATTTGGATAGCGGCTATTGCTAAACGCCATGACTTAATCCTAGTTTCCAAAGATAAGCACTTTGAGGCTATTGAAGGCTTATCGCTTGAAAAATGGCAGTAAATTTTTACCAATCAGACATGATGCGTTAATAACGCTGAGTTAATCAGCAAGCCGACATGTAGTAACATGTGACGCTATATTAAGCTGGATGAAATCATGCCGGACTGCTTGGAACAGGTGATACGGCCGCTGATCAGCGAACATCAGGCGGAAATACTGACGCAGTTGGGTGAAGATTAAGCGTTTTGTGTAGGTGCAAGTCCAATTGTTGTAGGCGTATGAGGAACGAATCCCAGCCTATGCGCTATTGCTAAAATAAAAAATAATTACTAAACAATATTTGAGGCTGTTATGGCAAAAGTATCAGAAGTTTCTCCGCGTATTTATCATTACACTAATGAACAAGGCTTATATGGAATCTTAGGCAATAAATGCCTTTGGGCAACGCATTATAAGTTTTTGAATGATTATTCAGAAATTGTACTGTTCAGAAATAAGTTAATTGAGTTTCTTTATCCTTCTACATTAAATTATTTCAAAGCGTTGATACCGAAATATCCAAATGCTCCGGCGGTTATCTCCGCTAATGGGGGACTCGATGCTGTTGTAAAACATGAACTCGAAAATTTCGTTGATTCCAGCTATGACGCTACGGGTCATGAAATTTATATTACTTCGTTTACTGGAGAACATTCAGACCCATTTATTAATGAAAACGGTTTATTAAGCCAGTGGCGGGCATACGGAGTAGATGGTGGATTTGCCATAGTATTTAACACCCAAGAGTTAGAAGCAATGCTAGCCTTAGAGCATGATTGTTTTCACTATGACAATATCCTCATTGCTGATGTAGTTTACAGTGATGATGAGGAAAAATATAAATCAGAATTATCCGAATCTTTACACAAAATTTCCGTATGTCAAAAGAACCTTTTCGAGCACATTTTACAAGGAAGACATGAACAACCCGATAACTTAGTAGAAGCCTATGAACCCTTTGTTTCGTGTATCACTCGTTGGAAACATCATGGTTTCAAGGAGGAACAAGAATTTAGAATTGTTTCAATGCCAACTGTTCTTAACAGAGAATATAAAGAAACAGCTGGCGAGAATCACTGTAATTCAAAGCCAGAAAAAAAACGCGAATTTCGAGACAGAAATGGAAAAAGAACACCTTATATTGAACTCTTCCGTTCGTTGGATACACCACTACCAATAGAAAAAATAATTGTTGGGCCACACAAAGACAAAGATATTCGTGCCGCTAGGTTACGAGTTGAACTAAGAAATACTGACATTAAAGTAATAACGGTTTCAGAAATCCCATATCAATGAACACGCTAGCTCATAAGTTGGGTTGGGTAGGGCTAACGTAAACGCCGCGATTATTCCCGTCACGCTACGCCCCACACGGGCGACGAAAATACAATCGCTCTCAACTATTAAACAATCAGGATATTTTATGTACGCTATTGAATTTGAAGCAGATGTTCATAACAATACGATTCAAGTCCCCATTGAATATAAAGAACTTGAAGCAAAACACATTAAAGTTTTTGTCGTAGAAGTGAGCAATAGACAAAAAAAATTACCCACCGGGTTTTTAAATCCTGTCGCCATCACAAGCTACAAAGATATCGCTAAACGAGATGAGCTATAT
>PMJA01000130.1 GCA_003158415.1 Methylobacter sp. | reverse complement strand
TTGCGCGTAGGCGGACGGCCTAAAGCGGACGTCACCAAAGAGCGCATCACTATCCGGCTGTCGCCCGATGTATTAGCCGCTTTTAAAGCAACAGGCAAAGGCTGGCAATCACGCATTGATGCCGCTTTAAAGGAGTGGGTTCAGGAGCATCACTTTCAGTAGATTGGCTAGTTCCCAACCTCCAGGTTGGGAGCTCCGACATAGCGTTCCCAAGCCGAAGCTGAGGGACGAGCGGAACCATCGTAGCGATAACGACCATAGCTATTCTATTGCTCCTAACCACCCTAAGCAAACCACCATGAAAGCATTATTCACAGTGACAGTCCTCGTTTTGCTGACCGGGTGTAGCAGTCTTACACTTGCGCTAAAGTCTGTGCAGGGATTCTATGCGGATTCGCCCAAAGCAAAGCTCGTCGAAATAGCCCCCGTTGATAAGACCCATGCTTCCAAACTAAAAACATCGCCGCCATCAACGACAGGCTTCGCAGGAAGCACCGACATACCGCCCGCCACTGCAACAATCGCTTCGACACCGCCGCTTAACCCGCCTCCGTTTTTCCCGACCAAGATCCTTAAAATCGGCTCGCACGGCGAGGCGGTGCTGGCGCTGGAGCAACAGCTTACCAAACTGCATTACGACGCGGGCGCCGTCGACGGTTTTTACGACTCACAGACCTGGCAGGGCGTCGTGGCGTTTCAAAAATACGCAGGGTTGAAGCGCACCGGCACGTATACGTTGGAAACACAAAAAGCATTGTATGCGGCAACGCTGCCTGAAGGCTCTCATCCCGAATTGGGTTTGCCTCGCATCGAGATAAATCTTACGCGTCAAGTGCTGCTGTATTTCGATCAGCAAGGACTCAACCGCGTTATCGCGGTGTCAACAGGCTCGAACCGCAACTATTGCGAAATCTCGAAAAAATCGGGGGAACAGGTTTGCGGCGAAGCCCATACGCCGCGAGGCACGTTTCATATTCAATACCGGATTCCCGGCTGGCGCGAAAGCGATNNTCCCACGGCTGCGTCCGCATATCGATAGAATCGTCGCTATGGTTTTACGATACCGTCAAAAACGGTACGCCAGTCATCGTGTTTGATTGATTTTTGCGCAAATTTTTTTTATGGACTAGTTCCCAAGATCCGGCTCTCGTCGTTATACATAAGTCCAAGTCAAGGACTCCCCCATTTTTCAAAGAGGGGAACTGGATTGGCCTTCGTTGCAGAAGAGTTGTGTATAATGACGAGAGCCGGATCTTGGGAACGAGCGGAAAAGAGCACTAGCAATGACAACGACAACAACAACGCCTTATGGCCTTATCGGCGGCGAACAGTCCATCCTCATTTTGGTCGACCGGTTTTACTTCTACATGGATAGCCTGCCCGAGACACAAGGCATACGCGCCATGCACCAAACTAATCTTGCCTCTGCCAAGGCCAAACTGTTCAAGTTTCTGTCCGGCTGGCTGGGTGGCCCCAATTTGTTCATCGAAGAATTCGGCCACCCGATGCTACGTGCCCGCCATTTGCCGTTCGCAATTGGCGAATCGGAGCGCGACCAGTGGATGCTGTGCATGAATAAAGCACTGGCGGAAATAACCATGGATCCACAGCTGAAAATCAATCTCCAAAATGCTTTGAAGCAACTTGCAACGCACATGATTAATCAAGATGGATAAAGTGCTATGTTTCTTCTTGCAGATAAGCCTGTTCTTGATAATGTCGACTATGCCAAACAAAGCCCACGGCTGTCACCAACATCAATCCCGCAAAAAACCAAAAATAACTGGCTCCGGCAAGTCGGCTGGAACCCTCTGGATTTTCAATGAAAAAGTTTACCGCACTGGTGAACAAATTCCCCAGTGCAACCGCCGCCATATAAAGCGACATGACCAGTGATTTCATCGTCCTTGGAGCTTGAGTATAGGAAAACTCCAGGCAAGTAATCGACACCATGACCTCAGCGGAAGTCAGTAATAGGTAAGCTGGCAACTGCCAGCCGATACTCGGGTGAAATCCTGCGTCTATGCGCATTTGAATACCCGCAACCCATACAAACGACAAGACGCTAATAAACAATCCGATGGCGATTTTGTTGATATACCCCAAGTGTAAATAATGGTTTAGCCTTGGGTATAGCTGTTTATAAAACAATGGCGTTAACATAACAATCAGCAAAGGATTGGCAGCTTGAATTTGCGAGGGCAAGATTTCGATGCCGAATACACTGCGATCCATTTGTTGCGCTTGTAAGACCCAGGATGAGCCAGTTTGGTCAAATAAGGCCCAAAACATGGCAATAAACAAATAAATCCCGCTTAACCGGATCAGGCAACGTAAACCCACGCCGCTCAAGGCCTCACGAACGAAACCCATACCGGCAGCGGGTATGTGTACAAACCGATAGCGCCCCGACCAGAATATCCCAGTCGCCAGCAGCATCAACGCACCCGGCACCAAAAATGCGACCGATGCGCCATAGTTTTTGAGCAACCAAGGCACTAGTAACATCGCGACAAAAGCCCCGAGGTTAATGGTCAAATAAAACCAACTGAAGACCTTGCTTAACAAATGCTGATTGCTGGCGCCAAATTGGTCGCCGACATGAGCGGATACGCAGGGTTTTATGCCGCCGGCGCCTAATGCGATCAGCGCTTGCCCTACCAACAAACCTGTACGCGTGTCATCTAATGCCAAGCAAAAATGGCCCAGGCAATAAACGAGCGACAATAAGAGGATGGTTCGGT
>PMJA01000127.1 GCA_003158415.1 Methylobacter sp. | reverse complement strand
TAAATTTAATCATACAAGGTCGGGTTAGGCGATAGCCGTAACCTGACACATTCGCGCAAAATGTCGGGTTACGCTATCGCTAACCCGACCTACGGGACTTGGCTGATGTTACGCAGCCTTGAGGGAGCGGAAAAATCATTAATTTAATAATACGAACCAGACCTTACAAACCCGACGGTTCTTACAGCAATCCCGCAAGCCGGATAAGTCCTGTCGTTTGTTGGCGTATTTGAGCGACTAGCTGTTGATCCAACTGCGTCAACCAGCGTTCAGGTATCTGTTGAACACCATATTTAGCCCCTGCCAGCATGCCAACCAACGCGCCTGTGGTGTCGGCATCGCCGCCCTGATTAACGGTTGCAATCAGGCAAGATTCAAAACTGTCCGTGCCGAAAAAATAATGCAAAACCGTTTGCACGGTATCGACAATATAGCCCGAGGCTTTACCCGAATAAGGGTTATAGGAAAATTCACTGTATTGACTGATCAACCGTTCGGCTTCTTGTATGCAAGCGGCCATATCATGCCCGTTGATCAAATGATTGACAATATGCCCCAGTGTTAAGGTGGCTGCATTGGACAACGGGTTATTGTGCGTAATGTGGCTCTGTTGCAAACTCCATTCGTTAAAATAATCCAGCCGGTTTAATGTCGCCAGCACCACCGGCAGATTACGCATACAAGCGCCGTTTCCTGCATCATCATCGCGAGGCAAACCGAATAATTCACCGCTATCCCGGTAGCGCATGATACCGCGTCGACAGGTGTTGCCTATATCCGGCGGATCGCTTTCCAGCCATGCGACAAAATTATCGGCGACGGCCTGAATGTTCCAGCCCTGATGATCGATAATGGCTTGCCCAATTGCGAGTGACATTTGCGTGTCGTCGGTCACTTGACCTGCTTCCAGACCCAACCAACCGCCGCCGATAATATCCTGATGCACACCATAGCGTTTTTGAATTTGTTTCGGCGTCATAAACTCTACCGTTGCCCCGAGTGCATCGCCGCAGGCAAAGCCTAAATAGGCTCCCAATGCCCTGTTCAACACTTGCTCTGTAGACATACTCCCCTTCTTTAACGCTGCACTTTGAACTGATAATCACCGCCAATCACTAAATATTCAGCTTCGCCGTGCAAGGCATGGTGCGGCAGTAGTTCATTAAAAAAAACCAGTTTAACCATCGGCACTTCAACTTCCAGAATATAAGCGCCGAACTCACTGGCAATGCTGCGGCGGTCGGTAAAAGAAACAATGCTATTGAAACGTACGATTTTGTGCAGTTTATCCTCATCCTGAACCACCCAATGATCATCTAGCGAATTGACACCCCGATAGAGGGTTTTATGGGTAGCTGCCGGAAACTGAAAACGCTCGATAATCCACTGACAATATTCGTAAAGAAGATCCAGTTGCATGTAAATGCAGTTGTTATGATAACGGCTGTTCATCTTTTCCTCGATATACATGATCCAATCCTTGCTCATGAAACTGGCTATGTGCTGTTTATGATAAGTAGGAAATAGCCCAAAGCGGCTTTCGACCCAACCTTTAAAAACTGCGCCCTGGGCATTGTTGGAATCCAGTCCCCAATCCTGAATCAGTCTGAGGTAACTATTCCGATAACGTCGTCTTCCTGAGTGATCGTTGCATAGTCTTTGTTCTGTTTCAAAGCCGAATACGACACACATATAGTCTTGAAATATCCGGCCGCAGTCATCTCGTGTCGGTTGTCTGAGCAATTGCTTAAACAAACCTGAAGCTGACTCACGGGTGCCTGCAATATGCAGCGGTTTGGGATTTTCGTTAAAGCCATGACTGGCCATGCAGGCAGTCGCCAAACCAATTAAGTTGGTGCTGTGTCCATGTTGAGAAACATCAATCACACCATCTCGCCCAACTCATTAAAATGAATCTCCCTAACTTCATCGTCTTCAGTTATTTGCGCCTGTTTTAAAACACCATTGTCGTCATAGTGGTATTCATGCTCGGACTCGACTTCGCCATAAACAACTTTCTGGCAAAGCAGCATTTTGTCCTGGGCGTCAAAATAACCACGATAATAGGTGTTTCGATTATTTAAACTGGCTTCCGTTATTTCGTTGACCAGCTTTAGCGGGAGCTTGATGCCGCTGTAACTAACGAAATAGCGGCATTCGGTTTGTTGTTCTGGATTCATGATGTGCAGAATTTATGAGAATAAATGAGTAGAGATTATTTCTATAATTTGATCCAAGGTCAGGTTTTCATTTTCACCGACAATATTATTTGTGGAAATGGGATATCTCAGGTCTATGCCATAACGTCCTGAGCTCTGACCAAAAGTAAAAATATAGGCGGAAAGCTTAGAGTCATTAGGTGTGCATAGATCGATAGCTTGAAAATGCTGTTCCTGAGTGTTCAACGCCAGCGTATTTTCGCCGTAACGATGCACCAGTTCCAATAACAGGAGCTTAAGGGGGTTGTCTTTATTAATGGCCCAGACATTCATAATGACACGAAGACTTAAATTTTCCTGACCACGACAGGCCGGGCGTAATGGCTCAGCAATAACAAATATTGCGCTTGGTTGATTAAGTACAGCGACAGCAAAAAACTCAGTACAGCGCTACCGGCTACCCATAAATCTTTATAGCGAACGCTATCCGCCAACAGCCAGTCGACCATACCGGCGCCGGTAAACAAAGCTATTAACGGCAATAAATATAAGATTAACGAGGCGCGCAGCAACAGATTTTCATCAATGGCGACCATAACGGCATCGCCTACTTTTAAGGCGATGTCGCTATCTACCGGCACCGACTTTTTCTTGAGTACGCTACTAATTGCCTGGGTTGTACACGAGGCTTTTTGCTGGCATCCGCCGCAGGCGCTGTTTTGTCCGCTTTCAACCCAAATCTGGTGGTTTTCTATTTTTACGACAACTGCTGATTCTTCTATCATAGCTACACCGTCAATCGATAAGGGTCAGATGCTTTTCGGCAAAATAAACGGTGCCGTCACACTCGTGCAAGCGTAGCGATTGCAAGCGCTGTCCAAAACAAACCGGACTTTGGCACTCGCCGGTTTTAGGATCAAAGATAAAGCCGTGCATGGAGCAACGCAGATAGTTTCCGCTTTCATCAAACACGTTATCCTGTTCGCAATTTAACGGTCGGTGCATGTGCATGCAATGGTTGACATACGCATAAGCTATGCCATCAAAAGCAAAAATAATAACCGAAACCGGCTGTTTTTTAAAGAATACATGGCGAATTAAAAAACGGGCTTCATCCAGTTCGCGGCGCGTGCAGGCGGGTTTTGTGTTGACGTTTGCCATAGCGGCTTCTTGCTCGTAAACGGTTAATTCCAATCCTTAACCAGCATTTTCAACCAGGCATCCAGCCTTTCGGGTGTAAGGTCTTTTTGATTTTCCTGATCCAGCGCCAAACCGATAAAGCGCCCATCAATAACGGCTTTGGAAGCCTGGAAGTGATACCCGTCAGTTCCCCAAGCACCTATCAGAGTAGCGCCGCATTGTTTAAATTGTTCGTACAGATAAAACATCGCGTCGACAAATTCGTCCGGATAACTTTTTTGATTACCCAGGCCATAAATCGCCACTTTTTTACCGCTAAAATTCTGCCCTGCCAGCGTCGGCAAAAATTCCTCCCAACTTTCCGTGGCGTTGCCGGTCGATAAACCGGGCAACAAGCCTTCACCATAAGTGGGCGTACCTAAAATCAAAATGTCATAAGCCAGCATATCCGCCACCGTGGCATTGCGTACATTCACCGCCTTAGTGGTATCCAATGCCGTTGTAATATCTTTGGCAACGCGGCGGGTATTTCCGGTATCTGTCCCAAAAAAAACGCCTATTTTGGTCATGATGTCCTCGCTTATATTCAGATTCCGGCTCTATGTGAAATTTAATAAGCACACAAATCCAAGTATTTCCGTTAGTGCTTGATAAAAGTAAATCCGTTCGTCCTGAGCCTGTCGAAGGATGAACGGATTTACTTTGGGCCAATCGAAAAGCTCGAATATATTTATCCACTCATTCTTATGGGGTAAATATTGTATCATCGATCTTTAAATCTTAGTGTCTTCGTGGTGATTATTCTAATGCTTAATTTGCAACAATCCCGGTTCCTTGCTTAACTGCTGATCCAGCCATTCATTCGGGGTGTATGCTTTAACGCTGACCGCGTGGAGTTTTCCTGAGGCCAGAGGATCTTTCAAAGTTGCCAGAACCAATTGCTGTTTTTTAACCAAAGATAAATCGGCAAATTGCTCACTGATAACAATGATCAATAAATCACAACCTACACCTTCGACTAAAACCTTTGCATCAGGTATACCCTGTTGCACGAATTGTTCAACTTCCTGAGCGCTTAAGGACTCTTTTTCATCCTCCGCTTTTTTGGGTGCAGCAGCCGTTAACAAGGGTAACAAACTACCGGTATTGGACATTTCTTCAATAATATCGCAACCGCCGACCAGTTCGCCGTTGACAAATAACTGAGGAAAAGTCGGCCAGTGGGAAATGCTCGGCAACTTTTCACGGATAAAAGGGGCCTCCAGCACATTCACAAAAGCATAAGGGATGTGGGTCTCGTTTAAATAACCTATCGATTTGGCGGAAAACCCGCATTGCGGATTGGTCGGAATGCCTTTCATATATATGATGATAGGGTTAACGGCAAGTTGATTGCGGATTTTTTCTTCGGTAGTCATAAAATTCTCGTTTCTTGTTAATCTAAAAATATAAGATGAATTTTTCTTTACCCGGCCTGTTGCCTGAGCTTTATTTCATCTTTTTTAATCAATCGGATTTCGCCTTCGCCTCTGACGGCATCGGCATCAACTATACATTGCTCTATATCATCGCAGGACGGTATATCAAACATGGTTCTGCGCAGGATCTGTTCCATAATACTGCGCAAACCACGCGCGCCCGTTTCGCGTTCTATGGCTTTTTTGGCGATTTCAACCAACGCATCGGGTTCAAATTTCAGCTCCACGCCTTCGTAAGCGAACAATTGCTGATACTGACGTACCAGGGCATTTTTAGGTTCCGTTAACACTTTAATTAATGAGTCTATATCCAGCGGTTCCAGCGGCGCCAATACCGGGAAGCGGCCGATAAACTCAGGGATAAGGCCGAATTTGCGTAAATCGCTGGGTTGCGTAGCATTAAGCATATCCTCCAGCGCCGGTTTGTCGGCAGAATTATTCACTTCGGCATGGAAACCGATGGCCGAATTGGTCGGCATCAGGCGTTTTTCCACATGTTTTTCAAGGCCGGGAAAAGAACCGCCAGCTATGAATAAAATATTGCGCGTATCGATAGTCGTTTCGCCGTCCTTGTTACGCTGACCTTTGGCGGAAACTTTAACATGAGACCCTTCGACTAATCGCAACAACGCCTGTTGCACGCCTTCTCCGGACACATCGCGCGTGCCGGTTTGCTGTTCGGGACTGCGGGCGATTTTGTCGATTTCATCCAGATAAACCATGCCCCATTCGGCATTGGCCATATTGCCTTCGGCGACATCAAGCAACCTGACCAGGATGTTTTCCACGTCATCGCCAACATAACCCGCCTGGGTCAGCGTTGTGGCATCGGCGATGACAAAAGGAACGCCGACTATCTTAGCCAGCGTGCTGGCCAGCAAAGTTTTGCCAGTGCCGGACGGGCCTATCAACAGAATATTGGATTTGCCGATTTCCACATCCTTATCGAATTCGCCCAAACCTGCATCGCCGCTTTCATGCTTGAGACGCTTGTAATGGTTATAAACGGCGACCGATAATATTTCTTTGGCCAAATCCTGGCCGATAATATATTGATCCAGATGCGCTTTTATTTTCGCAGGGATAGGCAACGGCCCCTGCATTTCGGACAGCTCTTTTTTCCGGCTCCAATTGCTGACCACCTGATTGGCCAATAACACACAATCGCCGCAAATAAAGCCGTCGCTACCGGCAATCAACGGCACGGTAGGAGACTGAGCTATACCGCAAAAGGAACAGTGCTTGATTTCTTTATCGCTCATGAGTAATTCCTTATGATTACTTAGGTAAACCTGCTAACCATGCACGCTGACACGCTTGCCGCGAACGGTCGTTCATCAATTGACGTATTTTCGGTGTCGCTTTTTGTAATGACAAAGTTTCCGCTTTTTGTATTTGCTTGCACAAAAGCAGATGGAATCCTATTTCCGATTCGACAATGTCACTCACCGCGCCGACTTTCAGGCTGAAAAGCACGGCATCCAATTCGGGATACAACTTGCCGCGCGGCACTATACCCAATACGCCGCCTTGCAGCGCTGTCGGGCATTCGGAATGTTTCAACGCCAGGTCGGCAAACTTATAAGGCTTTTTTTGCAGCTTTGCGCTAATGTCCTGCATTCTCGACCATGCTGCCTCACGGGTGTTTTCAGGATAATCGGGATTGATGCTGATAAAGATATGGCAGGCCTCACGCAGTTCAGGACGATTAAACTGCTCGCTATGCAAATGGTAGTAAATACCTATCTCCGCATCGCTGACTTCGAGCGCTCGCGACGCTATCAGCTCCATCACCACATTGACCCGGCACTGCCTAAACAGCGCGGCACTCAGGCTATCCTGGTTTAGATCATTTTTTTCCAGTTCCCGGAAGAATGACTCATCATCGTCATAGCGACCTCGGATTTCCTGATAAGCCGCCTGCAATTCGGTGTCGGAAATAATTACGGCAGCGGCTTCCGGCGCATTCAGGATGCAGTTTTCAATTTTAAATTCATTGTAGCCCTGGATGGTTGCCTGCTTTAATTCGTCGGCCTGCAATTCATCCGGCGTTTTTTTGTATAGCGCCAAAGCTGCTCTTAATAAAGTATAAGCATCAGTCGACGGATTCATATCAAGACTCCGGCTCATTAAACGATTCAGGATGCGCGGGGGCCAGCGCCGATTCCGGCACTTGCAAAGTTCTGCCCTGAAAAGCGACATGGTATTGTATCAGTTCGCTGTCTCTGATCACCTTAAAGACTTCGCCTTCCGTGCCTTTTGCAAACAAGATATTGCCCTGTATGCCTAAATCGATAGTACAAACCACCCTGTCTCTAAACTCGAAGCGGCTGGGATTCCAGGGTTCATCGGCACTAATCAGCTCTTCCAGGCGACAGCCCACCATCCGTCCGTGATTTAGAAAATGCACGGTAAAAATTACCTGATCCTGTAAAAACGTGCCGACTTCAATGACATTGCCGACACTACCCCGGCGTATCAACAAGGTACCTACTTCCATGCCGGGGTAAGTGCCGTCATTCCGCACGTTTCGGGTGATCCTTACCGACTCGCCAAAGTCGAACCGGCCTTCGTCGAAACGATCGGGTTTCATGTTTTTATGTCGCTTAAGGAAACAAACGCCGTTTGCGGCTCGCCCATAGCAAACACTTTAAACACTTTTTCGGTTTGCGCATCGGACTCGACAAAATCCTGATAGGCGCGCAGCAACAATTTACTGTAGACAGCGCGTTTTGCCGGTTCGTTTTCAGGCATATCGTCGCCCGCTTTTTGTAAATAATCATGAAAACGTTGCAGTATATGCAAGCGGTTAACATGCACCACGCTGGGCGTATAGTCCAGTTGAAAATACTGCAAGAAGTCTTCCGCAGATTCCATTTCTTCCATTTCTTCTTCAAAACTCATCAGTGTTCTCCGGTAATAGTGTGTATCTCTTCGCCTTTACGCTTAATCACCAACTCCAGCAAGCCCTGCGCGCCTATCCTGTTCTTGCCGTCCAAACCGACCAGCTTTTCAAAAATAGCCTGACTCAGATCCAGATTATTTAAACGCATATTTAAAAATCCCACCGCTTTCAAGGTAAATAAATAAAGCCTGACCTGCGTTAATAAATCCGACGGAGCCTCATTAAGATGGCTGGCTTGCAAATCGCGCCAATCATCAGGAAAATCGATCAAAGGCCGTATAACAGTGAGTGCCTTAAGCGTTGCCGATAAAGCATCCTCCAGCCGATGCTGGTAGTAATAAAAGCGGTTCAAAGCCACCAATACGTTCAACGATTCCGGCGCGAGAAAATAAGCTTTCAGTAACGGCAGTTCAGCCTCACCGCTCGCATAGTTTTCTGCGGCGGTAGCTATCATTTCTTTAACGCCCGCCGCATCCGGTTCGTCAAAATACAAGCCTTGTGCTTCAAAATCCAACAGATCCATTTAACCCCTCGCCGCCAGTTTTACTGGACTTTCTTTTCTGGGAACGCAAACGCTTTCCGCGACACAATGATCACAATCTTCCTCGGCTGCCTTATTGTCTAACTTGGCTTGCCGGGCTTCCAATTCATCCAGCCTTTCCATCAAGCAGGAAATAGCCTTGCCTACCGGATCGGGGATCAGGTGATGATCCAGATCGATACCGTGTCGGTTTTGTATTTGCGTGCCTTTGCTTTGTATGATGCGTCCGGGTATGCCGACCACGGTGCAGCACGGAGGCACGTCTTTAATCACCACCGAATTGGCGCCTACCCGGACATTATTGCCTAAGGTAATCGCGCCGAGAATTTTGGCCCCGGAACCCACCAGCACATTATTACCCAGGGTCGGGTGTCGTTTTTCCTGGTTCCAGGTCGTGCCGCCCAAAGTCACGCCATGATACAAAGTGACATCATTGCCGATCTCGGTAGTCTCGCCGATCACCACGCCTAAGGCATGATCGATAAACAAACGCCGTCCGATGGTAGCGCCCGGATGAATTTCGACATTCGTCAGCATTCTGGCGGTCGCCGCTAAAATCCGGGCGGTCAATTTCCAGTTCGCCCGCCACAAGCGGTGACTGATGCGATGCGCCAGCACTGCGTGGACACCCGAATAGGTCAGCAATATTTCCCAGACACTGTGTGCGGCGGGGTCTCTACCAAAAACGCAATAAACGTCTTCATGCCATTGGGCTAGAAACCGGAGCGGCGTTTCTGTCTGACTTTTATTACTATCTGACATGACCATAACCATTTTTATGCTCCTGTTAGGTGCATCAACGTAAAGCAATAACACCACGAAGACGCGAAGAAAAACCTCCTTAGTGAGGACGAAAACCTAGCGGGCTTAAGTAAAAGCCTGACTATAAACTTCCTGCTCTTCGTGGTGAATAATCAATCCTCAATTCAGGCTCCAACCGGTTGCGCCTAAACTCGGCCGCCCCGGTATTCTGAAAAAAGAGCCGGGATAACGATCATCCTGATCCGGTATTTCTACCGCTTCGTTGACTTCCGGCTCGCATGATTGCGGTTCAGTATGTTCGTTCATGATCTGTCGCCTCTTAAAGATTTTGATGAAAGAGATTTAAGTCTTCGGTTTTGGGTGTTGTTTTCGTACTGCTTACAAACAACCTGACTTGAGTCAATAATTTTTGCGCCTGCAACCGGGTTACCGCAATGCCGATTTGTTGATAGGCGTGAATCACACCTTGCGTACCCGAATGCTTGCCCAGCACCAGTTGATGACTGCGCCCGACCAGCGCCGGGTCTACGCCTTGATAATTATTCGGGTCTTTCAACAAGCCGTCGACATGAATACCGGCTTCATGACTGAATACGTTTTTACCGATCAAACTTTTCCGAGTGCCGATGGCATCGCCGGAGGCGCGGGCAACCTGATCGGACAGCAAGGGAAAATGCTGTAGATGGATGCCGGTTTCAAATCCATACAATTGCTTCAAGCCGACGACCACCTCTTCCAATGCAGCATTACCGGCGCGTTCACCCAGCCCGTTAACCGTGGTATTGACATGCGTTGCACCCGCCAGCGCCGCCGCCAGAGTATTGGCGGTAGCCAGCCCCAAATCGTCATGGGCATGCATTTCAATTTCCAGATCCGTCGCCGCTCGCAGTTTTTTAATTGTTTCGAAGACGCCGAACGGTTCCATAATGCCAACGGTATCGGCAAAGCGTATCCGGCTGGCTCCGGCCTGTTGCGCCGTTTCAGCCATCTGCATTAAAAAGTCCACGTCCGCTCGTGAGGCGTCTTCCATGCCCACGCACACATCCAATCCCAAACTACGCGCTTCCTGCACACAGCTGTTAATCGTGCTTAACACCCATGACCGGCTTTGTTTCAGCTTATGCTGGATATGCTGATCGGAGGCCGAGATGGATAAATCAATCTTATGTACATTCAATCCCAAACAGGCGTACAAATCATCGCGACGCATCCGTGACCAGACCAGCAGCGTAGCAGGCAAGCCTAAAGCGGCAATCGCCTTAATTTCTTCTCTTTCGACCGCGCCCATAGCCGGTATGCCGATCTCCAACTCCTGCACGCCTAAGCCCGCCAGTTGCGTGGCGATCGTCAGCTTTTCCGCCAGCGAAAAAGCGACCCCGGCCGATTGCTCGCCGTCCCTGAGCGTGGTGTCATCTATGATGATGGTGCGGTTTTGAGTTTTCATTTTCTGACTCAACAGTTAAGAGATTAGCTCCTTCTCCATCAGGGAGAAGGTTGGGATGAGGGGATTTAAACAAGCATTCCACTTAAATTAATTTCCCCTCACCCAACCCTCTCCCTTTGGAGAGGGCTTTGCTACGAATACGTCGGTGCAAAAGCCTGTTCGGGATTCGCCACCGGGCCGTCACCCGACCAATACGGCGACAACTTGCGTAAAGTCGCGACGATGCCCGGCATCACTTTCAATACTTCATCGACTTCCGACATCTTGTTATAGCGCGAAAAGGAAAATCGTATCGTGCCATGCGCCGCCGTATAAGGTATATCCATCGCCCGCATCACATGCGAAGGCTCCAATGAACCGGAAGTACACGCCGAACCGCTGGACGCCGCAATACCGGCCTTATTCAGCAACATCAAAATCGATTCACCTTCTATATATTCGAAGGCGATGTCGGTCGTATTCGGCAAACGGTTATTCATATCGCCGGTCACAAAACAATGCGGAATCTGTTCGGTGATGCCGCGCTCCAATCGGTCGCGCATGGCTTTGACTTGGGTGTTTTCATACTCGATAAACTCTAACGCCAATTCGCAGGCTTTACCCAGGCCGACGATAGATGCGGTGTTTTCAGTTCCCGCCCGTCTGCCGCGCTCCTGATGACCGCCGCGCAACAAAGGACGATAACGGGTGCCGCGACGCAGATACAAAACGCCTATGCCTTTAGGTGAGTGCAGCTTATGTCCGGACAACGACAACATATCGATTTTGGTATCTTGCAACATCATCGGAAGCTTACCCACCGCCTGCACCGCATCGGTATGAAACATCACGCCTGCGGCATTGGCCAGTTCTGCCATTTCAACAACCGGGAAAATAGTCCCCGTCTCATTATTGGCCCACATCACCGACACTATCGCCACCTGATCGGATAACAAATTCTTATAGGCGTTCAGGTTCAAGCGACCGGCTTTATCGACCGGCATCCTATGGATGGTGTAACCGTCTTTTTCCAGAGCATCGCAGACGCTCAAAATCGCCGGATGTTCCACCATCGTGGTGATGATTTCTTTCTTGTTCGGCTGCGCCTTAACCGCTGACAGTATCGCCGTCGAATTGGATTCGGTGCCGCAGGAAGTGAAAATTATTTCAGAATCATGCTCGCAACCGATCAACGCCTGCACCTGCTGACGGGCGTGTTTAAGGCCGCGCGCCACGCCGTCGGCGAATTTATGGATGGAGGACGGATTGCCGTATTGTTCGAGAAAATACGGAATCATCACATCGACCACAGCATGATCCACCTTGGTGGTGGCATTATTATCCAGATAAATATCTGACATCACGCCACCTCTATACTAACGAGTTTCGACATTTCCGTGGCGGGTACAACTTTAATAAACTCGCCCAGGACTTCCATCAAGCGTTGTTGTATACCGGCTATGGTCATCGCAGCCATTTGGCAGCCATTGCACGCGCCGGTCATGTTGACGTAAGCGGTGTTGCCGATAACCTCGACCAACTCGACATCGCCGCCGTCCGCCATCAATGCCGGTCTTAGCGATTCCAGCACCTGCTCTATTTTTTTGATTCGTTGTAAATTGGTCAACGGCGCTTTGGCGACTGCGGCTTTTACCGGTGCGACCACCGGCGCGGCAGTCGGGTCGAATTTTTCGCCTTTTTCCGCCAACACTTTTTCCAAAATGGCTTCTATATCTTCATGACAAGACGCGCAACCGCCGCCCGCTTTGGTGAAATTGGTGACATCTTCGACGGTGCGTAATTTATTGGCCCAGACCATTTCCTCAATCATCACCGCATCTATCGCGAAACATTTGCAAATCAGCGCGCCTTCTTCATGATCGTCTTTCCAGACTTCGCCGCGATAATTGGCGATTGCCGCTTGCAGCGCCTCGCGACCCATCACCGAACAGTGCATTTTTTCGGGCGGCAGGCCTTCCAGTTGATCAGCGATATCCTGATTGGTAACCTTGGCGGCTTCATCCAGCGTCATGCCTTTAATAATCTCGGTGAGCACCGATGACGACGCAATCGCCGAACCGCAACCGAACGTTTGAAAGCCTGCTTCAAGAATGATCTCACTGTCATCGTCAACCTTCAGCGTCAGTCGCAAGGCATCGCCGCAACTGATAGAACCCACTTCGCCGGTCGCATTGGCATCAACGACGGCACCGGCATTTTTAGGGTTAAAAAAATGCTCTTTTACTTTGTCTGAATAATCCCACATAGCTTTTATCCTCGAATTTGGGTGTAGCGTGTAGGGTGGGCAACGCTTTTTTGCCCACCGAAAATAGCCAAATGGCACACACAAAAAAACCACCCAGCCCCGTGCAGGATTGGATGGTTTTTGTTGGGCACGATTACATACCGGTTATGCGTTATCCGCGTGGGCAGAAAAGCGTTGCCCATCCAACCGGCTCATTGATTCCCATCAATGATTATGAGAATGATGTTTAATGTACCAAATCAAACTCAGACCGATCAAATTAACCACCGCCAAAGTGATTAACAAAGCAGTTAATGATGTTGACATATTAATCTCCTTCACTGCGGATATAAGACAAAACCCATACCGCTAAACATTCAATATTCAAAAAACCCAATGCAGAAAAACCAATCTGTAATCATTCCACCGGCTGAGCCGATAACCAAACACGGCAAATAAGCCAACGGCCATAGTATGGAGGACAGTCACTATATGTTTCAACTGGTCATTATTCATAGGTAAATCATAGCATTACTTGAAACCAATAAACAACTGATCCGTTTTGATCTCTCTGTAGTGAAAATAGCGCTCACAGCACGGTTAAATAATCGCTACTTTCGGTATGCACCAGATCACCGCTACGTTGCAACACAAAATAACCGCGTCTTAACGCTTCTTTCCTAGCATCGTCATTGATGTGGAACGCCGCAATCGCACCATATTGTTTGTAGTTCTGATAAATTGGAAACAGTTTTTTAAAGTGTTTCATCTTGCGGTCTAGTTTATCCAGATCGTTGGTATGGGCTTTGTATTTCACTTCAACTATGCCGACAGCATCGCCATTGGTCATCACCAAATCATATTCTTCCTGAATTTTACCCCGGTGCTTTTCCATATTTTTTACCACATCGTCAAAGCGGACACTACCTAAGTGATTGTCTTTTATCAGGCTTTGCAAAAATAATTCTTCTGCGACATCGCCCTGATTTTGCCCTATGTTGCCATACAGTTCGCCGAGTTTATCAAGTTTACGGGTCGTTTCCAGTTGTGCAACGGCAAGACTCGCAACCAATTCTTTTAATTCATCATCCGTCATGTTCTGCTCCGGTTATTCTATTTAATGCTAGGTATTTTACATTTAAAATCCACCACAGAGACACAGAGATATAGAATAAAGCTTTCAACTTAAGATGGGACAGTTTCAGGTTAAGCCTTTCGTGGTTTCATAAAGCGCCAGTTAAGTGCTGTGGCATATCCATACTGCTTCAGATTGCTTTTGTCCCCAGTTAGATAAACTGTAATCTGCTATCTTTTCAAGATCATGCACTGCTGACTGTGCCAAGTTTAAGCTTAGCATTTAAGACTGACGATTTTTTAGGCCGGAAAATAAACGGCTAACACCGACTTTATCTAAAGTTATGTAGCGTTGCTCTAAAATATCCTGTTCAGCGTCCGCTAATTTGCCGCGCAAGCGTTCCAATTTTATTTCGTTGAGCAGTTGCTCATGCGTATGCGTAAAGCGTAACGCTTCCCTAATCACTTCACTGGCATTGGTATACAAACCGGAATCGACTTTTTCTTTAACAATTTTGTAACTATTCAGCGTAATTTA
>PMJA01000202.1 GCA_003158415.1 Methylobacter sp. | reverse complement strand
AGCGCTAACAGTGGCTTTTTTGTATCATTTGCTATTTTGTAGGGATTTTTTGGATTGTTATCCTTTTGGGAAAAATAATGAGCCGTTAGTTTTCGCCAGTTAATGACGGCGCTAAACACAACGATGTTACGATCATCAACGCAGGATGCTACAATCGTCGGCTTGTGAACAGATACTTAACTATTTCCGTGCAATCGAAACCGGCTAAACACTCCTACACTTGGGGCAGTATTTATCAAATTGCGTTAGAACATAAAAAAGCGCTGATTTATTCCCACTTTATCGCCATCTTGGCGACTATCGCCAGTGTTCCGGTGCCGTTGCTGATGCCGATGTTGGTCGATGAAGTCTTGCTCAAAAAGCCGGGCATGGCTATGGCTGTCATCAATCCGTTGTTTCCGACAGAATGGCATCTGCCTATTCTTTATATAGCGGTTATTTTGGTCGTCAGTTTACTGTTGCGGCTTATCGCCATTATTTTTAACATCATCCAGGCCCGGCATTTTACCTACATTTCTAAAGATATTGTTTTTCGCATACGCAAAAATATTATCGGTCATCTCCAAACCATTTCCATGTCCGAATACGAGAGTCTGGGCTCCGGTGCGGTGGTGACGCATCTGGTTAAAGACCTGGACACCATTGATACGTTTATCGGCACTACCGTCAGCAAACTGCTGGTCGCCAGTCTGACCATACTCGGTACGGCGGTGATTTTGTTGTGGATGCACTGGCAACTGGGCTTGTTTATTATGCTGTTGAATCCGGTGGTGATTTATTTTACGCGCGTGGTAGGCTCCCGCGTTAAGGATCTTAAATCCAAGGAAAACTCCGCCTACGAAGTGTTTCAGCAAGCATTGACCGAAACGCTGGAAGCGATACATCAAATTCGTGCCAGTAACCGCGAGCAGCATTATTGCCGGCAATTGATCGAATCGGCGCGCTCGGTTAAAGATTTTTCCATCGCGTTTGCCTGGAAAAGCGATGCGGCGGCGCGGTTGAGTTTTCTGGTGTTCCTGTTTGGGTTTGATATATTCCGGGCTTGCGCCATGCTGATGGTGTTTTATTCCGATCTCAGCATCGGTCAAATGCTGGCGGTGTTCGGTTATCTCTGGTTTATGATGGCGCCGGTGCAGGAAGTTTTGAGCATACAATATGCCTTTTATGCCGCCAAAGCCGCGTTAATACGCATTAACCGCCTGCATGCGCTGAAACAGGAGCCGCATTACCCACATCTGGAAAACCCCTTCCTGAATAAAAAAACCGTGGCTATAAGCGTCGATAACCTGCACTTTAGTTACGGCGAGGAAAAAATACTGAACGGCATCCAGTTAAAAATCAAGGCCGGGGAAAAGATCGCCCTGGTCGGCGCCAGCGGTGGTGGTAAGTCCACCTTGATACAAACGCTGATAGGTCTATATATCCCCAGTTCAGGCCGGATCAGCTTTGACGGTGTGCCCATAGAACGCATAGGGCTGGAAGTCGTCAGGGAAAATGTGGTGACGGTGCTGCAACATCCGGCGCTGTTTAATGATACGATTCGCGCCAATCTCACNNTTCCGGCGGTCAGCGGCAACGCATGGCCATTGCCCGCATGATCGTCGCCAATCCTAAAGTGGTGATATTGGATGAAGCGACGTCGGCGCTGGATAGTGAAACCGAGCATAACTTACATCAGGCGCTGGCGGATTTTTTACAAGGCCGCACCACTATCATCATTGCCCATCGTCTGAGCGCCGTTAAACAGGCCGATCATGTTTACGTTTTCGAACAGGGTAAAATCATCGAACAGGGGCGGCATGAAACCTTGCTTAACCAAAAAGGTCTTTATGCTAAACTTTATGGCGAATATCAGTGACCGAACTTTACGATTTACATTGCCATTCAACCGCTTCGGATGGCGCTTTGTCGCCGACCGAGGTTGTGCAACGCGCCCATCAACAGGGCGTCACTTCGCTGGCATTGACGGATCACGACACCACCGCCGGTATCGCTGAAGCGCAGCTGTGCGCTGCTACAATAGGCATTAAATTAATTGCCGGTATAGAGCTTTCCACTAACTGGCAAAATAGATGTTTTCACATCGTGGGGCTGGGGGTTGACCCGACTTATGCGCCATTGGCGACAGCGACCCACAACTTGCAAAGCACGCGCCTGGAACGCGCGGAAAAAATCGCCTTAAAGCTGGAAAAAAAACGCATCCCCGGCGCGTTGGAGGCGGTAAAAAAAGCCGCCGGAGACGGCATGATTACCCGTAGCCATTTTGCCGATTTTTTGTTGTCGCAAAACCATGTCTCCACCCAGCAAGAAGCGTTTGACCGTTATCTGGCTAAAGGCAAGCCCGCTTATGTGTCCACTTCCTGGGCTGAACTTGAGCTGGCGATAAACTGGATTACCGAATCCGGTGGTGTTGCCGTTTTGGCGCATCCCTTGCGTTACAAACTGACCGCCAATTGGATGAACCGATTGCTTACGGCATTCAAGGATGTCGGCGGACTGGGTATAGAGGTTATAACAAGCAGGATTAATGCCGATGAAATAAGGCGGGTAACGGATTATGCCAAACGTTTTGATTTGGCAGGATCAATGGGTTCCGACTTTCATAATTCCACCAACCCCTGGGTGGAATTAGGCAGGCTTGCGCCTTTACCCAAGAACATCAAGCCGGTATGGGAATTGCTCGGCTAGCGTGAGTTCTATGGAAACTACTCAGATAATACCTGTGTTATCCGATATACCATTTAAAATCAACTGCTTATTTATTAAAGCCATAATGATCTTCATCACAAGCCTCAGTTTTTCCAGACAAATGCGTTATAAATCTATATCATGGCGTTTTTTTTAAACACGAAAAGGTTTTATCATGCAAGTAGCGGACAATACGGCGGTTTCTATACACTACACCCTGACTAACGATGAAGGCGAAGTGCTGGACAGTTCCAGGGATAACGAGGCGCTGGTTTATCTGCACGGCGGTGGCAATATTGTTTCCGGCCTGGAAAAAGCCCTGGAAGGCAAAGTTGCCGGTGACAAGTTTAATGTGCGCATAGCGGCAGAAGACGCTTACGGCGAGCTTCAGGACGAGATGATCCAGGTCATTTCTCGGGACATGTTTGAAGGTATAGATGAAATCGAAGTCGGCATGCAGTTTCATGCGGACGTAAGCTACGGCACCGGCGTGGTAACCGTAGTTGCAATCGCCGATGATGAGATCACGATAGACGGCAATCATCCGTTGGCAGGACTGGCATTAACCTTTGATGTGGAAGTGTTGGAAGTGCGTGCGGCAACGGAAGAAGAAGCGTCTCATGGACACATTCATGGCGAAGGTTGCCACCATTAAGCTCTAAACTTTAGGCGGGTGGATTTGCCGGTAGGTGATCCACCTGCTGTCTAAAGCTTAAGTTCCTCACAACGGCAGGATGTGCCGACGCAGGAGGCGCATCAATCGAGTAACGCGTAGGATGCGGTTCGTTCCTCACCACATCCTACGGCCCTTTTACATTTATCATAAACAAACTCAGGGTCAAGGTCGGCTCCTGTCTCCCATTCAATGGTATCAAAGGCAACGGTGACTTTCTCAAAAGCTCTGTAATCTTTAAGTCGATTAAAAATCCCGAAATCCAAGTATGGCTTCATATCCAATGCGCCGCTTTCGCCATTGCTAAAGGTAATATCAAGTATATAGTCGCCTTTTGGGACAACAGATGTTACTGATGGGTACATATTATTTTCTCTCATTGTAATGGTTGGATATTGAAGGGTTCCTTTCCACTCATAACCAAGTCCCAGTCACGCATGAGCTCTTCTTGATGTAATTCAACCATGCCAAGGTAAGCTTTATTTGCTTCTTCGGTAAATTTCCTTCAATCAACTCACAAGTGCGTATATCTACCGTGGCCGTGTATTCAGCATAGTAGACATGAAAGTGCGGCGGCGGATGTTCGCCGGGCGCAAAGTACATACGAATTATAATTCCATAAAACATCGATATTGTAGGCAAAGCAATTTCCTCTTGTAGTGTGTCATGCGGCGGAACCACTATCGTGTTCCGCCTTACGGGTTCAACACTAAGCATCAAAAGGTACGCACAGCGTACCCTACCTAGCTTAAAGCCGCCACGAAAAGGCGCGCCCCTTTGAACGACATGTTAGGGTTGCTCAATATCTCCATTAGCGTCTCTGAATAACTCTCGTTCCATTTCTTTGCGCTTCTCTTGAGTAAGACCATATTTTTCACATAATGAATGCGTAATCGGATTAAGTATATTTTCTACTGTATTGAATAATTCGCGGTTTTCCTCAAGGTCTTGAATCATTTTATCTCGACCATTTGAGCTGAGAAAACTCAGCGCATGATCAACAAAAAATCTATGCGCTAGCCAGTTTCGTTGATTTAAAGCTTTTCTAAGTAATTCTTCGATTGTTGGATCAACGGCATTTAAAGTATTTAGGTTCTTTAGGAGTTGACCCATGGTTTTTGAGGAGAGCAACCCATCATATTTGTCGAAGTCTTTTGCCCATTGCTCCGTAGCTTTGTACTTCGGTAGGTTGGTTGGAAAAAAATCGAAGAACACAATCAACTGGATGATTGATTGTTCGACACATTGGGCGCGATACATCGCTAAACCGAAGTGAGCGTAGACTTCTTTGCAGTGTTCAGATAGATGATCCATTAAACCCCAACGCGATATATACGACATCATTATGTCGTATAAAAATTGTAAATGGTTGGATAATTATGCTTAATTATGAATCTATTGTTTTTGTTTATTTTAAGTGTAAATAATTGCGACAAAGCGAGCAAACTAATCCGACACCCGTGCAATAGAAAAAACTATTTGGATCAAATCCCAAATAAGATTCGGTTTAAGCACTGTCGCTTAAGCATATCCACCTCTTGTGGATTAATCAATTTATTTTGTACCACGCCAAACATCATCCAATGCCAAATTACCTGCACACTGTCAGTGCATTTCCAGCATTATTTTTTTGATGTTAGCCAATACTTGCTGTTGCTGATCGGCGGTCAGTTTACCCAAGTCTTGTTCAAACTCGGCCAGACTGTAGGCCGGTTGTCCGGTCTTGTTGTCGGCTGCGGTCAGGCCGCAATCGGCGAGTACATGCTTGATAGGTTCCGCCGCATTGGCCAAGGGCATCGAACTGGACAACACCGTTCGTATCATGGTGTGGACGCGTATGAACAGGGTTTGTCCCGCCAACAAATCATCGGCGATGCGTTTGGCAAACTCCTCTGTGTAGCCCTTGCGCTTGGAGTCGGGGAAGGTTTTCATGGTAACAGTCACCGGCGCTATTTTGTCGATTTGATAGTCCAGGTTAAAGCGACTGCCTTGCGAGGCGATCAAGTCGTCCGCATCAACCACCGCCTGCAATTTATTGCTCTTGCAAACGATTTCCAGCATCATGTCGTCATAAAGACCGGGGCGGGGCAGCGGCGATTGGGCATAGCTGTAGGTTTGATTGGTTAAGCTATCGCTTTCCTGATGATAGCTCCAGGT
>PMJA01000089.1 GCA_003158415.1 Methylobacter sp. | reverse complement strand
CGCCACCAGCGACAGGCTGATCGAAACGACCGTGAAGCCGATCTCCTCGGCCCCTTTGAAGGCGGCCTCCAGCGGCGACAGGCCGGCCTCGAGATGACGGGTGATGTTTTCGATGACGACGATGGCATCGTCAACCACGAAACCGGCGGCAATGGTCAGTGCCATGAGAGTCAGGTTATTGATGCTAAAGTCGGCCAGATACATAACTGCAAAGGTTCCGATTAACGATAGCGGAACAACAATGCTGGGGATGGCGGTCGCAGAAGCATTACGCAGAAACAGGTAAATAACCAGCACCACGAGAGCTAGTGCGATGAGTAGTTCCATTTGTACATCTTGTACCGAAGCACGAATCGTGGTCGTGCGGTCAGTTAAGAGTACAACATCAAGGCTGTTTGGTAGTGCCTCTTGTAATTTAGGCAGCAGTTGCTTGATGCGATCGACAACTTCAATAACGTTCGTTCCCGGCTGACGCTGGATATTGACAATAACTGCCGATGGGCCGTTTGCCCAGGCAGCGAGTCTTACGTTTTCGGCGTCATCACGGGCATCGGCCACATCTGATAAGCGCACCGGTCTGCCATTACGGTAAGCGACGATAAGAGATCGATACTCTGTGGCTGACTGGAGTTGATCATTGGCATCGATAATAGCCGATCGGGTCGGCCCATCGAACATACCTTTGGGTTGATTAACGTTGGCGTTGGCTATCGCCGTGCGCAGATCTTCCAGACTTAATCCGTAAGCCGCCATCGCGGTAGGATTTGCCTGGATACGAACCGCCGGTCTTTGACCACCGCTAATAGTGACAAGCCCCACGCCTGACAATTGCGACAGTTTTTGCGCCAGACGGGTGTCCACCAGATCCTCGACTTTGGGCAAAGCCAGTGTCTTCGAGCTGACGGCGAGGGTGACTATCGGTGCGTCGGCGGGGTTGATTTTGCTGTATACCGGCGGCATTGGCAGGTCGGTGGGCAGATAATTGGTGGCGGCGTTGATGGCCGCCTGCACTTCCTGTTCGGCTATATCGAGACTCAGGTTCAGGTTGAACTGTAGTGTGATAACCGATGCGCCGCCCGAACTGGACGATGACATCTGGTTTAGGCCGGGCAACTGGCCGAGTTGGCGCTCCAGCGGCGAGGTGACCAACGAGGTCATGACCTCCTGGCTTGCACCGGGATACAACGTCACCACCTGTATGGTCGGGTAGTCGACTTGCGGCAGCGCCGAAATCGGCAGTTCACGGTAGGCGATCAGTCCGACCAGCAGTAGCGCCAGCATCAACAGTGAGGTGGCGACCGGGCGTAGGATGAAGATCCGGGAAGGATTCATGGGTTGATCATCCGTGCGCTGGAGTACAACGGCTTAAGCCGTTGTACTCCCATTGAAAGCAAAATCACCCGTTACTACCGTTTTTTTTATTTCCGCCCTGCTGGCTATTTGGGCCGGGGAGGGGAGCGGCTATGCCGGTGGCGGCGGGCGTAGCGTCACGCGTGATCAACTTAACCTTCATGCCGTCACGCAATTTGTCAGCGCCATCCACGACGACTTGTTCATCCGGTTGCAGGCCTGTTAGTACGGCCACTTTTTCACCTTCGACAGGGCCTAAAGTCAAGGGGCGCACGCTTACCGTTTGATTCGCCTGCACCACATAAGCGAAAGCGCCCATCGTTCCCCGTTGAATCGCTGAAGTCGGCATGATCGTTACCGAGCGCAGAGTATCCATAGCCATCTTGATATTGACAAACTGGTTGGAAAACAACGCGCCGTCTTCATTGGCAAACTGTCCTTTGAGCTTAACGGTGCCGGTGGTGGTGTCGATTTGATTGTCCACCGCCGATAATTGTCCCTGGGCGAGTTTGATTTGGCCTCTACGGTCATAAGCGTCCAGGGTTATGCTATCACCGGTATGGAACTTTTTCATCACGTCCTGCAACCGATCTTCCGGCAAGGTAAATACCACGGCGATGGGCTGAATTTGCGTGATGACCACGAGTCCGTTGGCATCGGCAGCATGCACGATATTGCCCTGATCGACCAGACGCAGGCCTAAGCGTCCGGAGATGGGGGCCGTGATGCGGGTATAAATCAGTTGCAGTTTGGCGTTGGCAACCAGGCCGCGATCTATTTCTAAAGTCCCTTTATTCTGGTTTATCAGCGATTCCTGGGTAACGGTCTGCTGTGCCGCGATGGAGTCCTGCGCCAACAACGTTTTATAGCGCACCAGATCAATCTCGGAATTCTTCAGCAGCGCTTCATCGCGCCGCAGCTGGCCTTCGGTCTGCATAAGCTGCGCCTGAAAGGCGCGCGGGTCGATTTCAGCCAACAAATCGCCTTCTTTCACCATCTGGCCTTCTTTGAAAGCGACATGGATCAGTTCCCCGTCTACGCGCGATCTTACCGTAACCGTGCGCAGCGCTGTAACCGTACCCAAACCGCTCAGGTAAACGGGAAAATCGCCCTGCGTAGCCGCCACCGCAGTCACTGCAATATCGGTATCGGTAAATTTACCTGATTTTTTATGATTGTTTGTTTCCGGCGCAGTGCCGGTAAATTTGATGAGATAGATTGCCACGGCAATTAACAGGATGACGGCTATCCCTATTTTCCAGCGTAACCGTCCTTTCGTTTGTTCTTTATTTACGTCCAGCGTCATTAGATCCAGATCCATGCTTTGATTAAATAACTGAGGCTTGTATTGTCTCAAAAATAGCAGTTCAGTACAAAGATATAGAGAACGCCTATTAGAATCATGCGTTTAGGAAAGCTGCTTTTGCCCGTTTGATGATTCATGAAATTCACCACGAAGGCGTGAAGCTATTGCTTTCAATTTTAGCCTTTTTGGCTTACTCTGGTACGGACTTTCATCCTGCTGAATATGAACAAAATGATACACAAGCCTTATCGACTATTTTTCATACCCAAGTCGCGCCTCGTCGCGACTCTCCTGGTACTCTGGGTGCTTCAGCTTTGGGTGGTTCCCGCTGATGCGGGTGTGGAGAGTCCGCTCAAACCGATCGACACCTCCAGTCCCAGAGACACGCTCCAGGGTTTCCTCGAATTCATGAACAATGGCTATGCGGAGGGAGCCGCGAAGGTAGAGTCGTATCTGGCTTCCTCAAGACTTTACTTGTCGCCGGAGGAGGTGGTCACCATCAAAAGTTCCGGCCTTTACCAGGAGTCGGCCGGACGGGCGCTGGATTTGAGCGAACTGCCGCCAGCCATGGCCGACGAGCTCTCACGGCAGCTCGCCATACAACTGAAGGAGGTGCTCGATCGCATTGATCTCCCGCCTGTCGAGTTGATTCCGGATGCCCAGGCGATGGCCAAGTCCGAGTTCAAACGCTGGACCCTACCGAATTCCGAAATTCGGATTCAGCGGGTCGAAAAAGGACCGCGAACTGGCGAATATCTGTTTACCCCGGAAACCTTGAGCCGCATCCCGGAGTTTTACGCCAAGATCAAAGACCTGCCCTACAAGCCCGATGCTTCCGAAGGCTGGCACGACTTCTCCTCTTATAGTCCCGTCGGGGTGGCTCTGGCATTGTATCGAATCGTACCGCCTCGATGGTTGATCGATGCACCCCGGCACCGGGTTCGTACCACGTTTCTTGACCAACCGGTGTGGCGCTGGTTCAGCATCGTGGTTGTTCTTGGTGTCGGTTTCGTCTTGGTTCTCCTGTGTTTTCGTCTCAGTCGTTGCTGGGCAAGCCAAACTACGGCCTCCGGGCAGTGGGCAAATTTGCTGCGTCCGGTCAGCCTTATGATCGTGACGCCGGTGACGGCATTGATTTTTTCTCTAATGCTTCGGGTTTCGGGCAGCGTTTACGAGGTGTTCACCTTGTCGCTGTGGACTCTGTTTTATCTCGCCTTCACCTGGGCGGTCTGGGTGGCCGGTGGCGTGGTCGCCGTGTGTCTGAGCGACATGGAGAAGCTACAGGTCGGCAGCATCGACAGCCAGCTTATTCGTTTGGTGATTAGGCTCATAACCGTCATCGCGGCGATTGCCATCCTCATCGCAGGGGCCGACCGAATAGGCCTACCCGCCTACTCTGTAATCGCCGGTCTCGGAGTCGGCGGCCTTGCGGTCGCTCTGGCGGC
>PMJA01000408.1 GCA_003158415.1 Methylobacter sp. | reverse complement strand
GTTCTGCAAACGGAGCAGGAACGTTCCGATTACACAAAAAAAGCCGTTGAACTGGTCTGCCACTTTTTTCTGAAATGTTCCGATCATGTGCCGCTATCCACATCGGGTTCAGAAGTGTTGTTTGCCGGAAGCGGTTCCAATCAGGCCCTAACGGTCGGCGGCACGCTTTACGAAAACGGCAAGGTGGTGGATGCGGTCAACGATATGACCTACATCATACTGAAGGCGACAGAGTTGCTTAGCATACGCGATCCCAATATTCACGCCCGCTACCATAAAGAAATACATAACCAGGATACACAAGGCAATGAACTGCCCAAAGGCGTTCTGTCGCCTTATCTGCGTCGGATTTGCCAAGTCAATATTCTAACCAGGGCCACGCCCGCTTTGCATGGCGACGCGCCGGTAGCGCACAGTATGGCTAACTATTATTCGGCGCATGCCGGGGTGAGTAAAGAAGAAGCGTGGGCTGATGCTTATGATTATGCGTCCATTGGCTGTATCGAACAAAACTCGGCCGGTAAACATTACGGCAATACCGGATCGACCCTGTTTGTTTTACCTGCCGTATTGGAATTGACGCTGTTTGGCGGCAAACATCGTAGTGATGGAATCACTGCAACTGACCCTAATTTATTTTACGAAACAACTGAAAACACCAGTAAACCGTTTGCCGAAATGACATCAATGCAAGATTTCATAGCCGCTTTCAGTTTTCAATTGGATGAAATGGCAAGGCATGCCGTGCAATGCAATAACTATTTTGGACGTTTTTTGGAACAGGAGCGAGCCTCGCCCTTCCTGTCCGGTCTTTTTGTCGGCCCCACCAATACACCAGACAGTCAGGGTGCGAAATTTCGTGACGTAGCGGCCGGAGGCGCAAAATATAACTCTGCCGGTATTGCTATCATAGGCTTAGCCGATGTAATCGATTCATTTTGCATCATTGACAGCCTGGTTTTTGGCGGCAAGATCAGTGTTCAGGAATTATTGGCGGCGCTACAATGTAACTTTATATCGAACTCACAAGCCGGTAAACCGGCGGATGATTGGTGGCATGAAGCTTTACAACGTATGCGGACATGGTTTAGCAACGACGCGCCCGCCAATCTGCCTGCATTATCGGATGAGCGGCTAGCCGCTATTAACAAGATCATACAGTTAGCACCTCATTACGGGGCCGGTGTTGACGATACAAGTGGAGGCATCTATAACAATTCGCTGGCCGTGCATTACACCCAATTATTGACAAAAATCATACACGATACTTTTTACAAATACCGGACGCATCGCGGAGGCCGCTACCTTGCCGGTTACTGGTCGATGACCAATCATGCCGGTTTTGGCATGCTCACCCAGGCAACGCCCAACGGGCGTCAAGCAGGCAAGGCGTTTGCATCCGGCATTACGCCCTGTCCCGGCGTAGTCAAAGCTAATGGCGACCCGGTCATGCTGCTGGATCACATGCTGTCAGTGACGGCAGTCAATGCCGATACCGTGCAGAACGGCTACACCTATAACCTGAGCTTAACGACGCGGGATGTTACCCACAGAGCAGAAGATACCGAATTATTTGCGCGTTATATGAAGGCCTTTACCGATAATAATGGCGTGCTGGTGCAGATGTGCGTGTCTTCCATTAATGATCTGGTCGCAGCAGATAAAGCGGCCACTGCCGCATCGCAAGCGAATGCAGGTGACTCGGAACAACTGGCATTGGCTCCTTATAAGGACTTGATGATACGGGTAGCCGGTTATTCTGCCTATTACATTACCTTGAGTCCGCAAATGCGACGGGAAATTATTGAGCGAGCCAATTTCGCACTGGAAAACCAAAAAGAACAACATGTCTTACACAGTTTATAAGCCTATAGCACACACTCACTAGGAGATCGTCATGCATGCAGGATTCCCCCAATCTACATCCAATCTTATTCATGTTTTACGTATNNATTTTTGGAAGAAAACTTCGTCATTATTGATCCTAAAGCACCCTGTGGGAAACGGTATTATCAAGGCAAATTCCTGATTCGTACCCGCCGCGCCGGAGACGATATGAATGTCTATTTTTGTTTTTGCCCGCATCCTGAACGACTATTAAGACAAATGCCTTGGGGCGAAACCATCGACTCCTTGGAAGTCGTACAGACTGCCGTATTAACTGAGCAGGAAGCTGACAAACTGGAACATGATCCAGACAAGGTCGATTTAGTCATCCGTTTTAAAGACGTGGAAGCTATACTGGGACTTATAGGCGGCGCCAACGTCGACATAGTCGGCATGTTGCTGGATAACGTGGTTCAACTCCAAGGCAATGTCGGCCACCTGTTTAAGCTGGGCGCCATAGGCGCAAATATCCAGCAGGTCATCCAGCCAACTGATTTAAAAATACATTAGAACAACCTGTCTTGCGCCTTGATGGATGGAGGAGTGATGGACACTGCACTATCTGTAAACCCGACTAACAGAAGCCTTATTAATACCGACGCCGAAACTAAGGCGTTAATTTTCGACATCAAGCGCGACTGTAGCGAAGACGGGCCGGGCATACGAACGACCGTTTTTTTTAAAGGCTGTCCGCTTTCCTGTGTATGGTGTCAAAACCCGGAAGGTATAGATCGGCAGCCCGGCATTTATTACCGGGCGGATTTATGCCATCCTGAATTATGCGGACTATGTCCTGCCGATTGTCTGTACATGACGCATTCGGAGCTGGAAATGTTTCATGGCTTGCAAAGCGACCGTATAGCAAAATGCCCTAGTAAAGCTTTGGAGCATGTCGGTTACTGGATTAGTCTGGATGAATTGTTGTATCGCGTATTGATAGATAAACCTTTTTTTCAATCCAGCGGTGGCGGCGTTACGGTTTCAGGAGGAGAAGCGACCCTGCAACCCCTGTTTTTGGAAAAGTTTTTGCAACGCTTAAAAAAAGAACAGGTGTCCACCGCATTGGAAACTTGCGGTTTTTTTAATTACCAAACTTTTAAAAAACGCATACTACCGTGGCTGGATTGTATCTATTTTGATCTCAAATTAATTGATGAAGCAGCTCATCGTCAATTTACGGGACAATCCAATAAACCTGTTTTGAAAAATCTGGTAAGGCTGCTTAATGAAGCGCAGATACCTGTTAATGTACGAATCCCGTTAATACCGGGAATTACCGCCACCCAAAAAAACCTCTCGGAAATAGCCGGTTTCTTAAAAAAACAGGGCATCAAGACTGTCTACTTAATGCCTTACAACCCGCTATGGGTAGAAAAATCGGAAAAACTGGGATTAACACCCAAATACGACCATCGGCAGTTTATGAGCGATGAACAGCTAGCCGCTTGTGTCGCTGAAATTTCACAAAAACAATTATAAGGAAAATATCATGCAAATCGACTTTCATCATGGCGCTACTTACGTTATCGCCCGTTATGCCGGTTTCGATCATCCACAAGCTGAAATTATTGCCTATTGTTCTCAATACGTTGATGATGCGACAAACAGCGGGACTTTAACCTTCGATGTTGGCGCAATGTACCATCATATATCGTCGTCTCATAACACCTTCGACTATTCAAACTTTGATGAATTGAGTAATCATCAGGTCTGGATTCCTTTTCATTTTTTACCCGGCAATGGTCAAAATCCTGCCGGTGAAAATCCTGACGGCGGCTTCATAGAAAAACTGATCTGCCTCCCGGATAGCCCTATTGCCCAAGAGATGGTGCGGGAATGTATTGTCAATAATAATAAACCTTATAGTTTGCACCGTTTAGGTATCACTCTGCACGTTTATGCCGACACCTGGGCGCATCAGGGGTTTGCGGGAGTCATTCACAAAGTTAACGATATTCATGCACTGGATGAGAATGGCAATCAAGATAATGATTTTTTAGCCAAAAAAACGCACTTTTTTAAAGGAATCATCGACCAAGTAACCGGACGATTTATCGGCGATACGCTACCTTTAGGACACGGTGCAGCCTTAAGCCTGCCTGACCAACCCTTTTTGAAATGGTCCTACAGTGATTATAAAGGGCAAGTGGTGAAAAGAGACAATACTGCACTTTTTCTCGACGCCGCTGACAATATGTGCAAGGCCATGCAGCGTTATCAGCTAAATAATCCTGATGCCCTAGTGAAAGGATTGCCTCAAAGCGGCAAGGATAAAATTAAAGCGTTATTCCTGTCGCTTACTAACGAAGAGGGTGACGTAAGGAATCAGGAATGGTTAGACAAAATAGGCAGTGGCTATTTTGATTTTACAGCAGTCAAACTCGACTACCAGGCGAAAGGTTACGAGTCATGGAAATATAATGCACTTAAAACAACCAAGCTTACTGAAAGCAATACCGATATTTTCCCCTACAACGATTCGTTTCTCAAAAGCGACTGGAAAATGTTTCATGATGCGCTACAGGCGCACCACTTTTTTGTTATACACGACCTGCTACCAAAATATGGTATTTGTGCGGCTTAATGATATGGCACCATTACGTTTGACGTATTTTTTAGCGGCTCACTAACAGCAAGCTTCACCTTATCAAGGCAGTCGTCGGACTGCCTTGAGTTTAATTAGATTATATCTAATGACCCAAATTAAATTCCGCTAAAAACTCCGCCTCATCCAGCACCTTAACACCCAATGATTGCGCTGTGGCCAGTTTTGAACCGGCCTCTTGGCCTACAACGACGCAACTGGTTTTTTTTGAGACCGAACCGGCTACTTTGGCGCCTAAACTTTCGAGCAAAGCTTTAGCCTCGTTACGGGACAAATGTTGTAGCGTACCGGTTAATACCCAGGTTTGACCGGCCAGCGGTTGCGGTTGCACAGGTGCACCGGGTTCATCCTGCCAAGTTACGCCCGCATCCCTGATTTTTTTAATAATCGCCTGATTGTTATCATTGTGAAAAAATTCCACTACATTTTTAGCCATGACCGGGCCTATATCAGGCACTTGCATCAGCTCTTCTAATGTTGCCGCAGCAATGGCATCCAGGTTTTTAAAATATCGGGCGATGTTTTTTGCCCCCTCCTCTCCGACCTCATAGATGCCCAACGCGCCTAAAAAAGTGCCCAGTTTGGTGGTTTTTGAAGTTTGAATGGAAGCTAGCACATTTTGGGCGCTTTTTTCGCCTTGTCCGTCCAATGAGGCAATATCGTCGATTTTAAGCGTGTATATATCGGCGATGGTTTTAAGCGTACCTTTGTTATACAGCAGCTCAATCAGCTTAGTGCCCAGATTGGTGATATTCATAAATTTACGCGAGGCATAATGCCGGATGCGCTCGGCACCCTGGGCGGCGCACGTTAACACGCCGGTACAACGGAAAGCCGCCTGGCCCTCGGTTCTTTCAACGGCGGCGTTACAAACCGGACAGCGCTCAGGCATGATGATCGGTTTTCTGTCAGCGCCTTGCGCAACCACTTTGACCACTTTCGGGATGACATCGCCCGCGCGTTGAATTTCAACACTATCACCGATTTCCAATCCCAGTCGCTCGATTTCATCCATATTGTGCAAGGTTGCATTCTCGACGGTGACGCCGCCGACAAAAACCGGCTCCAAGCGGGCGACGGGCGTTAACACGCCGGTGCGTCCCACCTGAAAATCCACGGACAGCAATTGGGTTACATCATTTTGAGCGGGGAATTTTCTAGCCACAGCCCACTTGGGTGAGCGCGCAATAAAACCCAATGCCGTTTGCAGGCTTAAGTCGTCTATCTTGTAGACGATGCCGTCGATTTGCATAGGCAGTTTTTCTCTCACCTTCTCCATCACATGATAATTTTTTTCAAATTCCTCAAAACTACCGTGGAATGAATAACAATGCGGGTTTTTCCTGAAACCTATCGTATGCAAAAACTTCAGGATTTCGGAATGCCGGGTAAACTTAAGCTCCCCATAATCGCCCAAGCCGTAAGGAATAAATTGCAGATCACGCTCGGCGGCAATCTTGGGGTTCATTTGCCTGACGGTTCCGGCAGCGGCATTTCTCGGATTGACAAAGACTTTGCTGTCGTTTTGCAGTGCCTGAAGGTTAAGCTTTTCAAAAGCCGCCTTGGGCATGAACACTTCGCCGCGCACGTCCAGTGTTGCGGGCGGGCAGTCGGTCGCCAGCTTGATAGGCACGGATTTGACGGTTTTTATGGTATGGGTAACATCTTCGCCCACCTGACCGTCACCGCGCGTAGCGGCATAGCTCAATAGGCCGTGGACATAATGCAGACTGATCGCCAGCCCATCAAGCTTGGGTTCGCTGAAGATGTCCAGCGATGACGGATCTACGTCCAGTTCTTTGGCGGCTTTTTCAAAAAAATCGTAAGTTTCGGCCAGCGTAAAGGCATTCGCCAGCGACAGCATTTTGACGGTATGTTCTATCTTGACATAGTCGTCTATCGGTTTTGCACCGACGCGTTGCGACGGCGAATCTGCGGTGATCAACTCGAGGTTTTCGGCCTCCATCTCCAGCAGTTGCCTGAATGCCTGATCGTACTCGGCATCGGAAACGGTAGGATGATCAAGTACATAATATTCGTGATCCCATTGGTTGATTTTGGCGACGAGATCGTTGTAANNAAAAAAATCAGTGGGATTGTGCCTTAATTCACAAACACTGCCGTAACCCTAGTATCGCGGCATCGGTCAGTTCTTGCCGGTGATGATCCAGGATAATACCATCCAACTCTATAGCCAATAGTTCTATGGTTTCTATATAGTCGTCAAAAACGGCTTGCGCATCGTCCAGTGCGCCGGGCTGCATAAAAAACACTAGGCCGGGGCAATAAAACGTATCCAAATCGCTATCAGGGAAAGTGCCGGGCTCCACCATACAGGCGACGCCGAAATCCACCAGCCGGTTGGCGTCCAGCCGTTCATAGATTTTCAAACTGCCGTATTCAAGGCCGACTATGCCAAAGGCGTTGACTAAATCAATGCCGTTAAAACCTTCGTCGGTTTTGGCAATCAATCTAAACTGGATAATAGCAGGAACAGCCTCGCGCGGCGGCGGCTCTACATCATCTTCGTCAGGCTCATAAACAGCGTCTTCCTGATCGAAATAATGATGATCAACCGGCTCTGGTTCATTATCAATGTCTATATCGTCTGTAGTTGATAAATTATTGTGATACCTTCCGAATTTGGCGTCATCATCCGCTTCCAAGTCTGCTTGCGACTTTTTATTTCTCAGATAACTCCATGTCAACATGCCCATAATAATAATCAGGCCCGTTGCGATAATTACAATTCTTAGTAGTTCTTTATCCATTAGATTTCCGCCAGATTCACTGCTTCTTCAATATCAACTGCGACCATCCGGGACACACCCGGTTCTTTCATCGTTACACCTGCCAACTGTTTTGCTATTTCCATCGTAACCTTGTTATGGGAAATATACAAAAACTGAACCGATGCCGACATTTCTTCTACCATTTTTGAAAACCGCCCGACATTTGCATCATCCAGTGGCGCATCGACCTCATCCAGCAGGCAAAAAGGCGCAGGATTGAGTTCAAAAATTGAAAACACCAGTGCCACAGCCGTTAATGCTTTCTCTCCACCCGACAACAAATGGATGGAGCTATTGCGCTTGCCGGGCGGTCTGGCAATAATATTGACGCCCGATTCCAGCAAGTCCTGCTCGGTCAATTCCAGATAGGCCTGCCCGCCGCCAAACAGCTTGGGGAACTTCTCCTGCAATCCGCTGTTTATTTTATCGAATGTTTCCTTAAAACGCAGCCTACTTTCTTTA
>PMJA01000227.1 GCA_003158415.1 Methylobacter sp. | reverse complement strand
TAATCTCAGCGTATCGGCAGCGGTTGGTTTTATTGCGCTGTTCGGCATAGCCGTACAAAACGGCGTGATTCTGGTATCGCAATTGAATAAACTGCGTAGGGAAGGCCAGTCGCTGCACGACGCCATCGTCAACGGTTCCGTCAGCCGTCTCAGGCCGGTGGTGATGACGGCGATGATGGCGATGCTGGGGCTGTTTCCTGCCGCGCTATCGACCAGCGTCGGCTCGGAAACAGCCAAACCTTTCGCCGTGGTCATTATCGGCGGCTTGATGACCGCAACCTTGTTAACCTTGACTTTATTACCGGCGCTATACCGCTATTTTGCAGAACCTGACGAGCCTTAAAGAAACCTATGAAAGAAATACGCGCCNNGGTTTTGGGCGCGAACGCACCCAACACATACAGGATTACAAACCCTTTTTGCCTAAAAAGCGGCTGGAAATTTTCGCACCCGACGCGTTGGTGGAGATCATTTTTGAAACCATCATGAAGTCGGCGCATAGCGGGCATCATGGCGACGGCAAAATCTATATCATCGATATGCTGGAAGGCGGACGCATCAGCACCGGCGAGCGGCATCGCGATTTGGGCTAGGCGATGTTGATCCCAACCGCCAACATTTAAAGTTGATATGTCGAAAAAAAATTTTCCTTTGTCTAAAGTTTATGGCCTGCTTGAGCCCGGGCCGGTAGTGATGCTTACCACCGGCGGGGCGGGGCGGGCGAATATTATGACTTTGTCGTGGCACACTATGTTGGAGTTTGAGCCGCCGCTGGTCGGCTGCGTAATCAGCGACAGCAACTACAGCTTCGAACTGTTGAAAGCAACCCGGGAATGCGTACTCAATATTCCAACGGCAGAGCTGTCAAACGAGGTAGTGGGCTGCGGGAACATCAGCGGTCGTACGGTCGACAAGTTCCATGCGTTCAGCCTCACAGCAGCGGCCGCCTCGTGCGTAGTCGCGCCGCTTATCGATGAATGCTATGCCAATCTTGAATGCAGGGTTGTTGATGAGACCCTGGTCGAAAAATACAATCTGTTTATCCTTGAGGTGCTCAAAGCCTGGATAGACCCACTGAAGAAGCATCCGCAGACCCTTCATCATCTTGGCGAGGGCGCATTCATGCTGGCCGGAGAGACGATTCATCTGCCGTCAAAAATGAAATAATCCGACACTAAATAGAACACGCCGGAGCCAGCAGATGTCTTATTCGATACCACGCGATGTATTCTGCGTTTAACCACAACCAGGAAAAGAACTTAAGCAAAATGCTTTGTTGCTAAAGATATTGATCGGAATTGCTGTTTTTGGATTGACNNCGGATTCCGCAAGCTCCATCCAGGCTACTTGCTTTATTTATACGGGACAATTTGAAAATGGTACGCGATGCGTACGAGGCAAAAAAGAGCGTAATAGCCACGCTCAATAAACTCAAGCAGAGGCGCGTAATTGTAGACTCTCATGGAAGCCCATACTGACCGATTTTAAGCACTGTCGAGCGCAACTTACACAACGTCCACAATTAACGCCTACCCCCAAATCACGACGTAAATCCCTGAGCGTTCTTGCACCATCTCTGGCGGCTTGATGAATCTCACGATCCGTCACTGCTTGGCAAACACATACATACATAAAATAGTTCTCCTGCATAAATGCAATAGCAAATAATTAATGATAACTATTCTCATTCAGTTTTTAATAATTGTCAAGCCAAATTAAACTCTAAAAAATGCGACATAAGCTGATGTTGTTCGACGGCATCAATCTCCGCCCTTCTGCAGATGCGTCTGTAAATAATTTGGCAAACTGACGTTCGTTATTAGGCTTTGCTGGGTTTCCAACCAATCGATAGCTTGTTCGCAGTGCTCCAGCAACTCTTCCAGTAAATCGCGAGTGACGAAATCATGCATTTCCTCACATAAAGCTACAGCTTTTATCAACAGTGGCCGTTGAACATTTTTTTCGTATACCAGATCGCCATCTAAACATTCAACGACATTCTCACCAATCAACAGTTTTCCGAGGTCTTGCAGATTGGGCAACCCTTCCAGAAATAGGATGCGCTCGATGAGCTCATCAGCTTCCTTCATGACGCGGATCGATTGCTTATACTGATAATCGTTTAGTTTTTCCAGCCCCCAATGACGAAACATACGGGCATGAAGGAAATACTGGTTGATCGAGGTTAGCTCGTTTTTAAGTATCTTATTGAGAATTTCAATAATTTTTTTATCGCCTTTCATATCAATGTCCTTGTTGGCTTAAATGTTCGGTTTCATTTGGCTTTGCTGGTAGTTTTCCAGACCCAAAAGGTTGATCAGTTTCAATTGTTGCTCCAGCCAGTAGGCATGATCCATTTCCGTGTCGTCCAGTTGCACAACCAACATATCTCGCGTCACAAAATCCTGGGCTTTTTCACAGGCGGCGATAGCTTTTTTTAGCTCTACAACCACATGATATTCTACTTCCAAGTCGGCTTTTAACATTTCCGGCACCGCGCTGCCGACTGTTAATGTCTGCCGTTTGGCTAGATTAGGTGTGCCTTCAAGAAACAGGATACGCTGAATTAAAGATCGTGCATGCAGTCGTTCATGCTCGGATTCGTGCAGACTTTTTTCAGAAAGATGGTTCAAGCCAAAATCAGCGTACATTTCGCCATGAATCAGGTATTGATCGGATGCGCTCAGCTCTCCGGCAAGCAGACCGTTGAGAATTTCCAGAATATTTATGTCGCCTTTCATAATTACCTCTTAAAGTGAGTCGGATGTGGGTTTATCGATAGCCTGCAACAAATTGGCAAGTATTCAACGTAATTTTATAGTGCCCATCTTTGCCGTCAAATTAATCTTTTTAATCAGCCCCTGTTAACTATTTTGGTTATGCGGCTTAATAAACTTCACAAAAATAAACCGCTTTGCTGTTGCCCCTGTATATGCCGAAGGTGGAACGTACGGTGGGATTGGTATTAACGCGTAAGATACCATTGCATAGCTGATCACCTGAAGGGTGAGAGGTTATGAAACATAATAGATTGATTTATTTCGTGTCTTTCGTGCTTTTCGTGGACTAACTGCGGTTTTTAGAATCAAAGCTTTCGCCTCAACCCCCCTTACTGCGGTTTTCCATGCGCCGCAAAAACTCGGTCATAATCAAACGATAAAGATCATCGCCCAAATACTTGTCTTCAATGCCGCTGTCTATATTCGGGTTGTCGTTGACTTCTATCACATAGCCTTTGCCGTTTTTTTCCTTGACATCAACGCCATACAAGCCGTTGCCTATGGGTTGCGTCGCTTTCAGCGCAGCTTCCAATACGGCTTTAGGCACTTCAAACGTGGGCAGGGTCTCAAAATTTCCGCAATCGGATCGGCTTTCGTGATGGCGGTAGATCTGCCAGTGATTTTTAACCATATAATAACGGCACGCATATAAAGCTCTGTTGTTAAAAATGCCGATACGCCAGTCAAAATCGGTATACAGGAATTCCTGGGCCAGCAGCAATGCCGATTTTTGGAATAATTCCTCGACTTTAAGATCCAGCTCTTGCCGGTTATTGACCTTAACGATGCCTCTGGAAAACGAGCCGTCCGGAATTTTAATCACCACAGGAAAACCCGCTTCGCTTTCCACCCTGTCCAGATGCAAGGCATTGCCTTTGTGTAGCAGCCAAGTTTTTGGGCAGGGTACGTGATGAGTGCGAAATAAATCAGCGAGATACACTTTATTGGTACAACGCAGCATGGACGTGGGGTCATCAATAACAATCAAACCTTCAGCCTCTGCTTTTTTTGAAAAGCGGTAGGTATAATGATCAATTCCGGTTGTTTCCCGGATAAACAAGCCGTCGAATTCAGGCAGTCGCGCATAATGCTGCTGGGTGATTAATTCGACTTCAATCCCCAGTTCCCGGCCGATTTTAATGAATTTTTTAAGCGCGCCCCGGTTGCTGGGTGGTAATTTCTCGTCAGGATTAATCAGCATGGCCAGATCGTAACGCGTGGCTTTACGCGACCGGCCTTTACGCCATACTTTTTTGCTGAAGTTATCCAGCGCTTCGGCAAAAACGGTTTGCTGGGGGTCATCCAGGTCGCGATGCGAGACCGGTTTCAGTCCCTTTATTTCCCAGTGCTTGTTGAGTATCAACGTCACTTCCAACACCGGGCAGGAAAAGCGCTCAAACAACAGCCTTGCCAGTTCATGAAAAGCCGGATCGGCGGTCGCTCCGAAATAACTCAACAGCGTTATTTCATGATCCGTATCAGCGCGACTTTTAAACGCGCGGGCTAAAGTCAGTGACAGGTCTTCCAGCTGTAATTGATAGAGCGCTTTTTTGCCCAGATCATTAAGCACTTTAACGGAAGGAATAACGTGATGACCGCGCGCTTCCGCCAGCAAGGAACAATAATAACCATCGGAAAGGTAACTATAGCTGCTGCAAAGATTGATGATGCGCACCCGTTGCGGGGATTCGCCTTGCTCGGTGGCAAGATAGCTTTCAAAAGTGATGACCTGATCGCTAGGGTAATAAGGGTTCCAGTCTAAAAGATTGTCAACAACCAGAAGGGTGCTTGCCATGGCAAAATAATCCTGTAATAAGTGAGGCGTGATTTTGTTACTAGTCAGGTTTTTATACAAGGAGTTTCTGTGTTGAGGGATAATATTTTCAGATTTAAGCTAAAAGGTCTATGCTAACAAAAAAACCAGGATCATTATTTATGTCTTCTTATCTTCCCGTTATCGCTATTGATACCGCACTCTTCCCTGAAAACTACGCATCGGGCAGGCAGCGCTGGCTGGCTGATCTGACTGACAACCTGCATTGTTTTTCCTATCCCTGTACCGGCTCCGGGCCTGACGGCGAGCCGCTGTTTACCGACACCGTTTGGATAGGCCCGGAAGCCGCCGCCAAGGTTTTAGTGCTGATCGGCGGCACGCACGGCGTTGAAGGCTTTGTCGGCAGTGCGGTGCAAACTGATATGCTGCGCCTGCTTGCCGATGGACATCGAGTGATTCCGCCCGATACGGCGGTATTAATGGTGCATGCGTTGACGCCCTGGGGCTATGCCTGGCTGCGACGCTGCGATGCCGACGGAGTTGATCTTAATCGCAATGTGGTCGATTTTTCCCGGCCATTGCCTGAAAACAGCGCTTATGACGCGCTTAAATCGGCGTTGTTTTTGGCGGATACCCCGCAACGCCAGCTTGCCTTTGCCGAATTTGAACACACGCACGGCCGCGAGGCGCTGGAAATAGCAATCAGCGGCGGACAATACAGCGATCCGGTAGGCCCTTTCTTTGGCGGCCTTGCGCCCGCGCATGGCAGATTAGTCGTAGACGATTTGATCCGTAAATATGACCTGCAACAGCGGGATTTGGCGGTCATCGATCTGCATAGCGGACTGGGATCGTTCGGTTACGGTGAGATTATTTGCGACCATCAACCTAATAGCTCCGCCACGCAAGTCGCATGCCGTTGGTACGGCGATTCGGTCACCTTGCCGCTGTTGGGCACCTCCAATTCGGTGCCTAAGCTGGGCCTGCTGGATTATGCCTGGCATGCGGTCATGAATGACCGCAGTTGCTATATCACGCTGGAATTCGGCACTTACCGCACCGATCAATTATTTGAAGTCCTGCTACGCGATCATCAACTCTGGGCGCAATCCGGTAATGATTTAGCCCGCCGCGAGCATAGTCGACTGATGCGCCAGCACTTTTGCCCGAACGATCAAGCTTGGCAGGAATTGGTGTTGTTTCGCGCCCGACAAGTGATAAACCAAGCCTTACGGGGATTATCCAGTTGACTGTCTTGATCCGTAATGCCCAACTAACCGACCTTGATGAGCTGGTCGCCCTGGAAAGCGCCTGCTTTGATAGCGACAGGTTAAGTCGGCGCAGCTTCAAGCACTGGATAACAACGGAGCACCGGGCTTTGCTGGTTGCCGAAGTGGCAAAAACCGTCGCCGCCTATATATTAATTATTTATCATCCTGGCACCCGGCTGGCGCGTATCTATTCGATAGCCGTCGCGCACCCTCACAGAGGCTTAGGGCTGGCTAAACAACTGATGACGGCAGGAGAGCAAGCCGCTAATGATAATGGCAGGCTGTACCTGCGTCTGGAAGTGAGCGTGGATAATCTACCGGCAATTAAACTTTACGAAGCGCAGGGCTACCAGAAGTTCGGCATCTACCGCGATTATTACCAGGATCACAAAGACGCCTTGCGCTTTCAAAAACGTATCCGCCGTTATCGCGATACCCTGCAACACCGCTCTGTACACTGGTTACGGCAAACCACGCCGTTCACCTGCGGCCCTGCGGCGCTGATGATGGCCATGCACGGCATTAACCGGAGCTACCTGCCGTCACGCGAAGAAGAAATCAATCTGTGGCGCGAAGCCACCACGATTTTCATGACCTCCGGTCACGGCGGTTGCCACCCGATCGGTTTAGCCTTAGCGGCAAAGCGCCGGGACTTTGCCGTCGAAGTCTGGATCAACCAAACCGGCACCTTATTTATTGACGGCGTGCGCAATGACGAGAAAAAACAAGTAGTTGAACTGGTGGATAATTGCTTTAAGCGTCAGGCCGCCGAGCAGAACATCGACCTGCATTTTGCCAATATTACCCAGGACGAGCTGATTGCGGCCTTCAAGGCCGGAGCGATACCGCTGATATTGATCAGCACGTTTTTGATGGATAGAAAAAAAGCACCGCATTGGGTGGTCATGAGCGGATTTGACGATGATTGCCTGTATATGCACGATTCCGACCCGGACGACGGGCGGCAAAGCGAAATCGACTGCCAGTTTATCCCGATAGCCCGCGAGGATTTCGACCGCATGTCCTGTTTCGGCAAAAACCGCTTGCGAACGGCTGTGATTATTGGGCCGTTGCTATGTGATGAAAGAAGTTAAAGTTGAGCAGGGAGTTACCCCACGCCCCGAAGAAGGCGCGCGCGGCGCGCCCTACTCGGCTGAGAATACCTATCTAACATAAATTTAGCAACTCATTTTGCACCACGGCAAAAGCCATCCAACCAACTAAGACAGCCAGTACGCACCTACCCTGCTTCATCTTAGGTAACTCGCAATAAATAA
>PMJA01000081.1 GCA_003158415.1 Methylobacter sp. | reverse complement strand
GATTGCGCAACCTTATCTTTATGAGTTTGAGCAAATCCAGCAATCATTCAGGGTGTATTATTGATTATCAACGCCCCGGCAAGGCTTTTTGATCCACCAAGATTGAAACAAACTGATTGGCCTCGGCAATGGTTTGCTCCATTGCCAGTATTAGTTGAGAAATATCGATACTGATTTCAATAAACTCATGTTGCAATGCCGCGATGGCGCGGGCATTAAGATTGTGTTTAAGGTATAACACCTGATCTTTAAATGCCGCCAGTACCGGCTGAATTTTGCTTTCAGCTTTTTGCATCGCCTTCATCAGCCTGACATAATTTTGCCGGGCCGCTTTTAACTGTCGCTTGCTGCTGTTACGCAAAGTGCGATTAGCATACTCATTCAGTTCGTTTTCCCATTCTACAAATAACGCCTCGCTAACTTCTTCTATCGCCTTGATCCGATTGCCGACGGCATCTGATTTTGCGCGGCAGAACTGATATTGCCGGTTGAGCAGGTTATATCTATGCTCTAACCCGGAATCATTGACGCACACCAGGTTTTTAAAGCGTTCCAGCGTGTCTTCAAATTCATTCCGGGTTTCTTGCAGGCTGACACACGCCTGTTCAACCTGATAAACGACAATTTCCCGTTTATGCTCGCCTATCGATTCCCGTGCGCTGTAATAAACAGCTCTGATTTTCTTAGAAAAAAAACGTGTAATTAAATGTAACAGGTTTGATGATTTGCCGGATTCAGCCATTAGCTATTTTTTTGTATTGAGTGTGTATTGAGTCGCCGATTTTTAGTCGTGTCATGCGCTAATGCAAAAAAGTCATTCTGTGATGGTTGCATATAAGCGCGCATTATATACTCAACACGGGCATGGATTACGGCTTTTCTCTGCCTCTCTCTGCGGGAGAGGGTTGGGGTAAGGGGATTCAAAAAAGCGCAAACCGTGACCGTTCACAGTATAGATGTTTATCGGCTTGCGACCAACGATAACCATGCTTTCAAAAACCGCTTGGTAATATGGGAGAAATAAGATCGCCAATAAAAGTTGTGGAATTATAACAAAATACATGTGATTAATATTATTTTACACTTGATTTAAGCGAGGATGAAGTTGAGCGTAACCTTTGAAAGTATCGCTTAAACCTTCGATCTTATTGATGATATTGTATGACTGGCGGGCAACTAAGTGCAGTATAATTGGGTACGCTTCGTGCCTAGGCATATCAAAATTTTCAAAATAAAATGTCCACGCATAATGTCCAAATCAAGCCGCATACCGTCTTTGTAATAGGTGCAGGCGCAAGTAAAGAGCTTTTGTTACCAATTGGATCAGAACTCAAAACAATAATATCTCAAGCTTTAAATTTCAATTGTGAGTATGGAGGTCGTACAAGTGGCGATCAACTAATATTTGAAGCCATAGAAAAATCACTGCATTCATTTCCTAAAAAGAATAAAAATGAATTATTGGATGCAGCACAAAGAATCAAAGATGGACTTATACAATCTATTTCCATAGACAATTTTATTGACATACATCAAGTAAATGAATCAGTAGTATTTTGTGGCAAGCTTGCGATTATTAAAACAATTCTGGATGCAGAAAAAAATAGCCCGCTTTATTTTGATAGATCTCGTTTAAAGCCAACCTTTTCAAGTGCCTTAGATACTTGGCATGAATACATCCGCGTAGACTTTGGTTGAGGTTACTCCTCGTCAAAGTTTAAAAATAAGTTGGCCCGCTTTTAATACTTGTTTCCGCCATTGCTGCCAGTAGCTTTCTGCCTGTTGCTGACGTAAACAGCGCAAATAACGCACCCGTTGAGCNNGCGTTAAGATGTTCGTGAATCAGTGGTATCAAACCGTCTTCGATATTGTAAGCAGGTTTTTCAGGTGAAAGGCAAACGGGGACGATGCAGTCTAGTGATAAACTCAAATCGTGGGCCATCGCGTCACAAGCCTGTCGAATACTGTGCGCTTTGGCGTTGTCCGGTTGTTGGATATTGTAAGGAGGATTCCATTCGCGGATCGGGCGTAAACGGTCACAATGAGTAGCTACCGCAATGATAACCGGCAAGGCTTGATTGTGGCATTGTTCCTGAAAATAGTGGCGAATAGCATTTAGTTGTTGCGTATCGACTTGGCGGGCAGCTTGTGCGACATTACAAGCCATTAAAATCACATCGACTTTTGCCCATTCCTGCATTAACGCCTTGGGTGCTTGGTCGTGCATTAGGCCACCATAACCGGCGCTGTCCAGTATGATGGCTTGTTGCAAGCCATCGCGTTCGAGCAGGTAAGGGGTGATTTCTGCGGTCGTGGGCAAGAATCCTTCCGCGCTTTTTATTTCGCCAAATAAGGCGTTAATTAAACTGGATTTGCCGCTGCTGACTTGACCTAAAACAAGTAGCCGGAGCGGCTCTATTGCCTGATCATGCGCTTGGCTTTCCGCAATGTCTTCTTTTGAGGCGGGGGTTAATACATTAGTTGGGACAATATCGTCTAGGGTTAATTGACCGCTGTATAGTTGAATGGCGTAATAGCCGAGCTTGTTAATATAAGCACTAATCAAAAGTTGCGATATTTCATTGGTAACGGTATTTAGGCCTTTGCCGATTAATAAACTGCGTGATTTAGCCAGCGCTGCGCCTGACCAATTAAATAGCCAATTCCCAACATCGAAAACCGATCTAAGTTTATTCAAAGCATCAACAGCCTGCTTGGCGCGTAATAAATCGCCGACTCTCACTGCATGACTGCCGGGAATTTTGTCCAATACGTCGCGTTGAATATCTTCACAGACCAGCACAATCAGCTTCAGCAAATACGGCAGCGGGAATTCCAAAATAGGATATTTAGAGTTGGCATGAAAATGCCTCGCAACCAGCGTTAATACTTCGTTAGTCAGTTTTAAGGCTTTGCTTGAGTCCGTCAATAAGTCCGATTCTGTTTGCCAACGTTCGGTTAATGGCTTAAGTTCTTTCCAAGCTAATTGGGCTTTATCCGGCCAGTTTGGATTAGGCTCAATCTCACTAATAGGCCCTACAAACAGCGGCTTTGCACTGCGCCTTCGCCAATGCAGCAGGCCATACACCAGCGCTATGTTAGCCGATAAGATGCCCATGCCTTGATAAAGCCAACCCTGTTGCGATAACCAGCAACCGCCTAAGCCCATTAACGCCAGCCAAGGCAGTAAAAACAGAACCGCCAACACAATCCCAAAACGCGTTACAGACACAGGCATAAGCTAGGTTTCCTTGTTTTTGAGCAATTGACGCGCATAAACGAAGGCTTCGTCGTAAGCCTGTTTTAACGTCGCATGGTCAGGTAAAGCGCCTCGTTTAACACCCTGCAAATATACGCAAAAAGCTTTGCCCAGTGCATACGTCATCGCTCCCGAATAAACACCCGCCACCGCCGAACCGTAAATAGGGACAAATTTCAGCAATTCCCGTCCTAATAACCCTATACCGACACTGACGCCAATGAGGCT
>PMJA01000076.1 GCA_003158415.1 Methylobacter sp. | reverse complement strand
GAACAATGGTATGACGTTATTGGTGATAATACCTTAGCCGATGCTATTTTGGATCGGCTGATGCACAACGCCCACCGGATGAATTTACAAGGAGAAAATATGCGAAAAAAAATGAATTCCTTGACCCAAGTTGAACACTTAGAGTAAAAATTCACTTCCACCGATGCGTTAGGTTTTAGGTGTTCAAGTTCGGCCAGAATCACTGTTCAAATTAATCAGAATACGCATCTGTCAAATTTGGTAAGATTGATTCATCCTGAGCATCGTCAGCGCATACTTGATCGCTATCAAGAAATAATCTCTAGCTGCGAGCGATTTTTGCTTGAGTATATGATTATCCGTCCAAGTGATGGTGAAATACGTTGGATCTTAGTTCATGGCGATATCGAGTGTGACAAGGCTTGCACTTACAGGTATCTGGTAGGTACCATTCAGGATATTACCGAACGTAAACAGGTAGAAACAGATCTTCGCGTGGCTGCTAGTGCTTTCGAATCTCATGAAGCGATGGTCATCACTGATGCGGAAGCAGTAATTTTAAGGATCAACCAAGCCTTTACCGAATTAACTGGCTACATACCCAAGGATGTGGTGGGACATAAAATAAATATGCTCAATTCAGGGCAACATGACGATACCTTTTATGTCGCCATGTGGGAAAAAATTAATCACACAGGCATCTGGCAGGGTGAAATCTGGGACCGGCGCAAGAATGGTGAAATCTATTCCCTGTGGTTAACTATCACAGCGGTGAATGATACCGCTGGTGTAGCCACTCATTACGTTGCTACGTATATCGACATCAGTGATCGCAAGGCAGCTGAGGACGAGATTAAGCATCTGGCCTTCAACGACCACCTGACTAACTTGCCTAACCGGCGGTTGCTTCTGGATCGGTTAAAACCCGCATTGGCTTCAAGTCATCGTAGCGGTCGAAAAGGTGCGTTGCTATTTATTGACCTGGATAATTTTAAGACATTAAACGATACCTTAGGCCATCACATGGGTGACTTGCTGCTTCAGCAGGTTGCTAAACGGCTTGAATCCTGTATTCGTGAAGGTGATACTGTTGCTCGTCTGGGGGGTGATGAATTCGTGGTGATGCTTGAAGATTTGAGTGAATATGCCAACGAAGCAGAAGTTCAGACTGAAGTTATTGGCAATAAAATTCTGGACAGCCTTAATAAGCCATACCTACTTTCCACGCACGAGTATCATAACACCGCCAGTATTGGCGCTACCTTGTTCAATAAACATGAGAAAAGCATAGACGAGCTGATGAAGCAGGCGGATATTGCCATGTATCAGGCTAAGGCATCGGGTCGTAATGCCCTACGCTTCTTTGATCCTCAGATGCAGGCCCGTATCAACGCCCTCGCTGCACTGGAATCAGATTTAAGACAGGCGTTGATTGAAAATCAATTCATAATCTATTATCAGCCACAGGTTCATCACAACAACCAGATCATTGGTGCAGAAATGCTTATTCGCTGGCAACATCCGCAGCGTGGCTTAGTATTCCCTGCGGATTTCATTCCGTTGGCCGAGGAAACCGGTTTGATATTACCCATTGGGCAATGGGTGCTGAAAACAGCGTGTGCCCAGCTCAAAACCTGGGAAGCTAATGTTCATACCCAGCATTTGCGGCTTTCCGTCAACGTGAGCGTACGCCAGTTCCATCAGGCCGATTTTGTAGAGCAAATCCTTCAAATAATACGCTGTAGTAACATCAAACCTGACCGACTTAGGTTGGAGCTAACCGAAAGTCTAGTTCTCGACGATATCGACGACACCATTCTTAAAATGAATGAGCTTCAGAAAATCGGTGTGCTCTTCTCCATGGATGATTTTGGTACTGGCTATTCATCACTGGCTTACCTTACAAAACTACCACTCTATCAACTCAAGATTGACCAGTCATTCGTTCACAACATTGGCGTAAAACCGAGTGATGCGGCGATTGCACAAACCATCATTGGTATGGCCAATAATTTGAATATAGAAGTCATCGCCGAGGGAGTCGAGACGGAAGTGCAACGTATCTTCCTAGAGCAGCATGACTGTCCACTCTTTCAGGGTTATTTGTTTAGTAAGCCAGTGCCGATTGAGCTGTTTGAAGAGCTGTTGAAGTAAGGTTATCTGCGACCGTCCGGTTTGGAGCAGCTAATTTACAAAGTTCAGTGGCAGGTTTGGGTCGGGTGGCGACTATGATCTCGTAAAAATATTACCATTTTGAATGGCCGGTATTAAGATTTTTTTCAAAACGATGAACCTGCGGTTTTCAGAAAATCGATCTCTTCCGGTGTTGATGCGCGACCGAGAATTGCATTGCTGTGCGGATAACGGCCGAAACGGTCGATGATTTCCTTGTGCCGAAGCTCGAACTGTAGATTTGCTTGTTGGCGCTGATTGAAAACTGATCATTTAGATATAAATACCACCCGCCAGTTAGTCGGTCACACCGACATTCAAACTACCGCCCGTTATGACTGCCGTGACCAGAAAAATCAGCAACGAGCGGTGAAACGGTTAAGGTCTTAAATAAGGCACTTAACGCTCAACAGATAATTTAAAGCCGAGAACATGAAGGTATTACTAGGTGTTTTTTCTCCAAGCGTTTCTTGGATTCGGGCTTTAATTTCGGTTTCGGCAATCCCTGCATGATTGGCCGCCAGCATGAGCGATTTATAGGCATCCAATACATCGGTTGCTGTGATTTGGTAGCCATAACCCTGGGACATCCAGTAGAGCGCAGTCAATCCAGCAGATACCGCAAAACCTGGTTGTTGTTCAGCATAGTCGCGAGCCGCGCGCACCAGTGTTCGTGGATCAGTCGGTGACTGGTTAACCAACTCAATAGCCAAGTCAAACAAACCTGCGTCTTTGGCCGCAGCAAACCATTTGCCTTCAGAGCCGGGTTGATTGGCAACCAGATCTCTCAAAATATCTGCGGCTGACTTATGCGGGTATTTTTTGACGATAGCGCGAAACGTAGCCAAGTAGGTTGTACCTTGGTTGGCTTCCAGCGCATAGCGGTTGTAGGCTTCATCAAATAGTCCCGATGACAGCAGTATCTCCTCACACGTTCGAGCAATTGCAGACACTGGATCGTTGAGGTCTTTGTTATTTTCGGCGTAGCGGATCGCTTCAGCTTTTTTACCCATGGCGACTAACGCCTTGACACCCCAGCGTCGATTCCACCCGACATTCCGCACCCCTGCTACTCGGAA
>PMJA01000092.1 GCA_003158415.1 Methylobacter sp. | reverse complement strand
TATTTATTGCGAGTTACCTAAGCATGTGAAAGACTACTCATAGCCAATAAAATCAAAAAACCTACCTACACAAATAGCCTGGAATATTTCCAAAGGTGTTTGACTCAGCAGTTAAATTTTTAATGCTAGAAATGGTTTGTACAATAACAATTAAAGGCATAGAATCCGTCAGAATTTTATAAATAGTTTTTTATCACCCAGTATATTTAATCGAAATCAGCTTTCGAGCCGTTCATAAAGCAACGTTTACGTATTAACAGTGGAGTAGCCAATGATTCCGGCTGAAGAAACTGCGAAAGCTAGCGAAGAAAAGCACAGCGTATCTGCGCCTACAATTACACTTCCAAAAGGTGGCGGAGCAATTCATGGCATGGGCGAGAAATTTGCTGCTAATCCTGTAACCGGGACTGGCTCGATGAGCATTCCGATTGCAACTTCTCCCGGTCGCTCTGGTTTTGGCCCGCAACTCTCTATTTCCTATGATTCCGGTGCCGGAAATGGCGCATTTGGCTTAGGCTGGAATCTATCACTTCCCTCGATCACCCGCAGGACAGACAAGGGATTGCCCAAGTATCAGGATACTGACGAATCTGATATATTTATATTATCAGGTGCAGAGGATCTGGTTCCAGTTTTGATTGAGAATGGAGGCAACTGGGAAAAGGAGGTAATTCCTCCCAGAACCGTAGGCGGTAAAATTTACACCATTCAACGCTACCGCCCTCGCATTGAAGGTTTATTTGCTCGTATCGAGCGATGGGCCAATCAAGACAACCCGGAAGACAGGTTCTGGCGCTCCATCTCCAAAGACAACATTACCACCTGGTATGGAAAAACGAAAGAAAGCCGTATAGCTGATCCGTCCCAGCCTGATCATATTTTTACCTGGCTGATCTGTGAAAGCTACGATGCCAAAGGTAATGCCATTGCCTATCAATATGCCGAAGAAAATTCGGATGAGATTGATTCCTCCCAAGTACATGAACGGAACCGTTCATTAAATTCAAGAACAGCTAACCGATATCTAAAACACATCCAATACGGAAATATAAAACCCTATCTCCCTGTTCTCAATCCATCAGACGCATGGTCAGCCCTGCCCAAGGACAACGAATGGATGTTTGAAGTGGTGTTTGACTACGGTGAGCATGACTCGAATAATCCGTTACCGAATGCATTAGTTAACAAATGGTCTGTGCGTAACGATCCATTTTCTTCTTATCGTGCCGGTTTTGAAGTTCGTACCTACCGCCTCTGCCAACGAGTGTTAATGTTTCATCATTTCCCTAATGAACAGGGAATAGGACAGAATTGTCTGGTGCGTTCAACGGATTTTACCTATTCCTATGAAGCAGACCCAACCAGTACGGAAAACCCCATTTTTTCTTTCCTGCTTGCGGCATCACAAATTGGCTATAAGCGTAAAGATGGTGGAGGATATTTGGCAAAGTCGCTGCCTCCCGTTGAGTTTGAATATACCCAAGCCATTATTGACGAAACGATTCAGGAAGTTGATTCAAAAAGCTTGGAAAATCTACCCTATGGCTTGGACGGATCTAACTATCAATGGATAGACCTGGACGGTGAAGGCCTCAGCGGGATACTCACCGAGCAGGCGGATAGCTGGTTTTACAAGCGTAACATCAGCGCAAACCAACAAATCCTTGATCCAGATACGCAAGTCACCCGAACTGTTGCGCGTTTTAACCCGGTTGAACTTGTAACACATAAACCTAATACGAGACTAACGATTGGTCATGCCCAGTTTCTGGATTTGGCTGGCGACGGACAAATCGATATTGTCACTATGGAAGCACCAGTACGCGGTTTTTATGAGCGTACTCAGGATGAGGATTGGGAATCTTTCCGGGCTTTTGAAAGCTGGCCTAATGTCGATACCCGCAATCCGAATCTCAAATTTATCGACCTGACTGGCGACGGTCATCCCGACATCATGATTTCCGAAGATCAGGCTTTTATCTGGCATGCCTCGCTGGCGGAGGCCGGATATGAAGCAGCACAGAGAGTACAGCAAGTCTTTGATGAAGAAAAAGGCCCCCACATTGTTTTTGCAGACGGAGTGCAAGCTATTATTTTAGCCGACATGTCCGGTGACGGACTCACCGACATTGTTCGTGTTCGTAATGGCGGGGTGTGTTACTGGCCCAATTTAGGATATTGCCGCTTTGGTGCCAAGGTAGCCATGGATAATGCACCTTGGTTTGACAACGTAGATATTTTTGACCAGCATCGTATTCGCTTAGCGGATATTGATGGATCGGGAGCTGCGGATATACTCTACCTTGGTAGTAATGGTGTTCAGATTTATTTCAATCAATCAGGAAACGGTTGGAGTAAAAAATGTCTTCTTACAAGTTTCCCAAAACTAGATAACCTGTCTTCAGTAGAAACCGTCGATTTGTTAGGCAACGGAACTGCCTGTCTGGTCTGGTCATCACCGTTACTGGGCAATATCCGCCACCCCTTGCGCTACATCAATTTGATGGGTGAACAAAAACCACATCTGTTGATTAAGACTGTGAACAATTTAGGAGCGGAAACACATATAGAATACGCGGCCTCCACCAAGTTTTATTTGAATGACAAGGTTGCCGGAAACCCCTGGGTCACCAAACTATCATTCCCAGTGCATTGCGTCGAAAAAGTGACGGTCACTGATAAATGGCGGAAGACCAGTTTCTCCAGCAGCTATTCCTACCACCACGGCTATTTTGACGGCATTGAACGCGAGTTTCGCGGCTTTGGTCGCGTCGAGCAAATCGATGTAGAATCCTATGGCGATTTCGCCCAAGGCAATGCCGCCAGCCCCTATATTACCAACGACAGAACGCTCTACCAACCGCCCATTAAAACCAGCACTTGGTTTCATACAGGCGCTTTTCTTGATCATGAACGCATCCTCTCGCATTTCGAGCACGAGTATTTTCCGCATTGGCTGGAAGAACAACATCCCGGTCTAAACATCATTTTCAAGGAAAACCCGCTACCGCAACCGGATTTGGCAACAGAAAATCTCAATCCTGAGGAATGGCGGGAAGCCCTACGCGCCTGCAAAGGCATGATGCTGCGTCAGGAAGTGGTTGAACTGGATATAGATACGCTGGAAAGTCTCAAGAATCCACAACAATTGCCGGTGAGGCTGTTCTCCACCGCTTATCACAATTGTCTTATTCGCAACCTGCAACCACAGGCAGGAAATCGACACTCGGTATTTCTGGTCGCTGAAAGCGAGGCCATCACATACCATTACGAACTGGACATTCGGGAATCCGAAATTACCAATCTCAACCCTGATCCACGTATTACCCACACGTTGAATCTTCAATACGACGAGTACGCCAACATCCTGCAATCAGTTGCCGTCGTTTATCCGCGTATCGGTCAGTTCAAGGATAACACCCTTAGCAATGACGATCTTAAACGTATTCACGATGTCCAACTGGAGCGTCACCTGGCTTATTCGGAAATGCGATACACCGATGATTTTGGCACAAAGCCAGCCGATAAAAATGTAGCATTGGATAACCGACGGTTACGCTTGCCGTGCGAAACGCTGACCTATGAGCTGACCGGTATTAAACCAACGACAGGCTTCTATTTTACGAGGGATGAATTGCGCGCTTTTCAGCTCAGCCTAGTACATCAAAAATCAGGTGCAGCGGTGCCGGACATCCCTTATCAGCAAATACCAAACCGTGTTACTCCGGAAAAACGTCTCGTCGAACACGCGCGGACATTGTTCTTTGCGGAAAATCTGGTTGATCCCTTGCCTTTCCGCGAGCATGGCCGCCTGGGTTTAACCTACGAACCCTACAAACTGGCGCTGACCAAGCCACTGCTTGAAGCGATCTTTATAGATGCCGCAGCAAATAACAAGCTTGATCAAACTGTCGATGGCGTTATCACGGCACTCGACAAACTTAATAATCCTGCGATCAGTGGTTATCTCAGCGGCGCAAAACTGACAGCACGCTTTAACACCATTCCGGGCAACGAACTCACAGGTCAATACTGGATACGCTCAGGCATCGCCGGTTTCGCCGCTGATGCCGCACAACATTTTTACCTGCCCGAACGCTATACCGATCCTTTCGATAACGTCACTACGCTGGAATACGACGGCAAATACGATCTGTTCATCAAGTCCAGCACGGATGCCTTGGGAAATGTAATCACAGCAACTCAATTCGACTTCCGTGTCCTTGCTCCCCGTGAGATGCAGGACATCAACGACAATTTGTCGGAGGTATATTTTGATGTACTGGGTTTGCCAACAGCAATGGTAGTAAAAGGCAAAGCTAACGAGGGTGATAGTCTCACTGGCTTCACCGATATTCTGGCCAACCCGGCATTAACCGACCTCGCGACATTTTTCGATCAAACTGACCTTGATGAGCCTCAAGCGCACATCTGGCTGGGCAATGCCACGACTCGTCATGTCTATTACTTCGGCGAGATCATCAAAAACGGCCTTACCGTTTGGGGTGAGCACCCCGCTTGCGCTTGCGGCATTGTGCGCGAAAAGCACCTCAGCCAATTGGCATTGAATGAGCAAAGCCCACTACAAGCCGCTTTCGAGTATTCCGACGGCATGGGCAGTGTCATTGTCAAAAAAGTCCAGGCGGAACCTGAGAAATCTGGGCAACCTATACGCTGGGTCGCCAACGGCAAGACCATCCTCAACAATAAAGGCAAGCCGGTTAAACAATACGAACCGTATTTCAGCTCGTCCGGGCATAAATTCGAAGAGCCTAAGGAAGAAGGCGTAACGCCGGTTATTTACTACGATGCCATGGGCCGAGTGGTGCGCACAGAAATGCCGGATGGTAGCTATAGTCGGGTTGAGTTCTCACCCTGGCAAGTTACCAGCTATGATCCCAACGATACGGCCTTTGATCCTGCCTCTACCGAGCGTAGCGATTGGTATCAGCGCCGCATGAATTCGGCTCATCCACGGTTTGCCGAGTTTAATACACCGGAAAATATACGTGCAGCAAAGTTGGTTGAAGCGCACGGCAACACCCCAGCTCTTACTATCCTCGACAGCCTTGGCCGTAACGTTATTTCGGTCTCGCATAATCGAGTGAAAGATTCGTCAAATATATTAAAGGACGAAAAATATCTCACTTTCACCAAGCTGGATGCCGAGGGCAAGCCCCTGTGGATTCGTGATTCCCGCAGCAATCTGGTGATGCAATACATCAATCCACCAGTGGCGAATAATCAAGCTGCCGACCCGACTGCGGGTTTTGTACCTTGTTATGACATTGCCGGGAACCAGCTCTACCAGCACAGCATGGATGCCGGTAATCGCTGGGTACTGAATGATGCTGCCGGTAAACCGATGCTGGCTTGGGATAGCCGAGGCCACACTTTCCGTACCGATTACGACCAACTGCATCGTCCGGTCGGTTCTTTCGTCAAAGGCGAAGACAAATTTGATCCAAACCGAATCATCCGGTTTGAGAAAACCATTTACGGCGATACCCCCGGCAATGGTTTGGCCGATGCCAAGAAACTCAATATTCGCGGTAAACCATACAAGCATTTTGATACCGCAGGCGTGGTAACCAGTATCGCCAAGAACCCGACAACAAATCAGGATGAAGCCTTCGATTTCAAAGGCAACCCGCTGCGAGGCACCCGGCAACTGGTCAAGGATTACAAAGCCACGCCGGACTGGTCGCAGAATCCTATTCTGGAAGCAGAAATATTCAGCAGCAGCAGCCGTTTCGACGCACTCAATCGCCCTATTCAGCTGGTCGCACCTCACAGCAACCAAGCAGGAATTAAGTTCAACGTCGTTCGCCCCGGCTACAACGAAGCCAATCTGCTCGAAAAAGTGGATGTCTGGCTGGGGCAAAACACCGAACCCGCCACATTACTGAACCCGGCAACCGCCAACCTAAAAGTCGTCACCAATATCGACTACGATGCCAAAGGTCAGCGTAGCCGCATTGAATACAACGAGGCCGGTCACCCCATCATCACCGAGTACAGCTACGATAAAGAAACGTTCCGTTTGACCCGCCTTCTCACCACGCGGCCCAAGCATCCCGAAGCCAACAAACGCACGCTGCAAGACTTGTTTTACACCTACGATCCCATCGGCAACATTACTGAAATCCGCGACGCTGCTCAGCAAACAGTATTTTTCAATAATTCCACTATCACGCCTAGCAACTCTTATGTTTATGACGCCTTGTACCGTTTGATTCACGCCGAAGGCCGAGAACATGCGGTGCAGAACAATGTACAGCGCGATGCGAAAAATTTTGACCCTGTTATCGGCGTGCCATTCCCCAATAGCCCGGAAGCCCTGCAACGCTATAGCGAAGATTTTGAGTACGACCCCGTGGGCAACATTTTAGGCTTGCACCACACCGGCGGCGGCACAGAACGCTGGGTACGCTGGTATCAATATGCACTCAACAGCAACCGTTTGCTTTCGACCCGATCACCCGGAGAAGCCGTTAAGTTGCCGTTCTACGCGGCCACGCCAGGCTACAGTGCTAAATACAACTACGATGCCCACGGCAACATGACCTCCATGCCGCATCTGCCGGTGATGGAATGGGACTTCAAGGATCAATTGCACGCTTCGCAACAACAAATCGTCAACAACGGCACGGGGGAAAAGACTTATTACGTGTATGACGCAGGCGGTCAGCGGGTACGCAAGCTGACCGAAACGCAAAATGGTTTACTCAAAAATGAACGTATTTATCTCGGTGGGTTTGAGGTATACCGCAAATACAACGGCAACAGGCAGACGGTTGTGCTGGAGCGCGAGACCTTGCATGTCATGGATGACGAGCAGCGGGTTGCTTTGGTGGAGATGCGCACGCTGGACACGGCGGGCAACGACCTAGCGCCACCGCAACTGATTCGCTATCAGTTAGGCAACCATCTTGGCTCGGCGGCGCTGGAAATGGACGATCAGGCGCAGGTGATTTCTTATGAGGAATATCACCCTTATGGGACAACGGCTTATCAGTCTTCCCGAAGTCAGAATGAGACGCCGAAACGGTATCGGTATACGGGGAAGGAGCGGGATGAGGAGACGGGGTTTAGTTACCATGGGGCTAGGTATTATGCGGGGTGGTTGGGTATTTGGACAAGCTATGATCCTAATGGAATTAGGAGCGGGATAAACTTATATTCCTACGGTAGTCGAAATCCAATTACACGGATAGATCTGGATGGGAAAGATGATCGCATAATAAATACAAACAACCCTTCTGATCCAGCAAACTATATTGACGGAGAATTTAATTCATTTGCAAGTAATTATCCAAATAAAGTTGTTTCAATCGATTCTTTAAAAGAATTGTGGGATAACGCTCACCCAAAACCAAATGACATTGGTGGTATGACTGGGCCAAATGCCACAAGCAGTGTTGGCAAATCTCCAAATAAATCAGTTCAATCCCAAACTCATCCTTCAGAAATTAAATCAACGGGTTCTACTAAATTCGGACAGAGTAGCAATGATACCCCAAAAGGGACAGATAGTGCAGTGTTCAGCAACCCGATGGGAGAAACAAAATATGGTGAAGGACGGGGTTCAAGCGGTAAGGGTGGGCATGGGCTTGATGAAAACCCAAATACAGATGATTGGGCATCGAAAGCAGCACAAGACTTGATGGCAAGAGTTGGTACTCCAGTAAGAGCTGCAACAGACGGTAAAGTTATTGGGCTAAGAAGGGATACAAATACTGAGCATAAAGGCCTAATATTCGGGGATCAGGTGACAATAGTATCTTCCAACGGTGCAATGAAGACGTTTTACACACACATAGATGCAGACTCTAACCTCAAGGAAGGCACATTAGTGAGTAGGGGGGATGTCATTGGTTGGGTTACTACTTGGGATCGTGCACCGACTGGTACTCACCTACACTTTGGTGCTGCATCCCGTAGGGCTGATGGAAGTTATAAAGGCATTGACCCGGTACCTCTTTTGCAAAAGACAAAGGGATTAACGGCCGCACATGAAGTGACATTTTCTGAAGACGGTAGTTATGTAGTCGGAAACCCTCAAGATGGTACGTCACTTCCAGTTGCGCCCCCGAAAAAATTAAGTCCTATATTGCCTCCTCTGCCATCACCCACCCAGTCCCAACCTGAAGAGCCAGTTTTTCCGGGTAAAGGGGATTTCCCTTTACCTCATCAACATTTTGGGTAGTTTTGACTATTTACCTCGTACGGCAGATGAATTGTAAGGTGCAATAGCGTGAGCCTATTGTACCATTGGGAAACGGTGATGGTATTTCGATGCACGGAAGCTTAACTATTGTGGAATATAAGTCCGTAAGTCCCCGGATACGGGTTCCGCCGAAAGGGAGTCGTTGATGTACATGCTGCTGGAATTTGGCGGATCACTCTGCGGGTATCCGCCCTACGATTGAAGGAAATTTATGCCGAATTATCGACGTTACCGGGTGTCAGGCGGAACCTATTTTTTTACCGTGAATTTATTGGAACGGAAGCAAGATTTGTTGGTGCGCCATGTTGATGATTTACGCGATGCGGTGCGGGCAGTTAAACAGAAGCGACCGTTTCACATTGATGCTTGGGTTGTACTAAGTAGTAACGCGAAAGTTATC